>JANPCA010000169.1:0-2377 GCA_031430715.1 Hyphomicrobiales bacterium
TGACCACGACTTCCGAGGTGTTCATGGCATTGTAGAGCGCCGGATTGGCATACTGCGTGATCGCCTTGAAGATCGGGAAGTAGGTGGCGATCGCCAGGAAGCAGCCGAGCATGATGATCGGCTTGCGGCCGATCTTGTCCGACAGCCAGCCGAACAGGATGAAGAATGGCGTGCCGAGGGCCAGCGAGGCGGCGATCATCAGGTTGGCCGATACGGGATCGACCTTCAGCGTCTGGGTGAGGAAGAACAGGGCATAGAATTGCCCGGTGTACCACACCACGGCCTGTCCGGCGGTGAGGCCGACGAGCGCCAGGATGACGATCTTGAGGTTGCCCCATTTCAGGAAGCTTTCGGTCAAGGGCGCCTTGGACTGCTTGCCCTCGTCCTTCATCTTCTGGAAGACCGGCGACTCGTTGAGCTTCAAGCGGATCCACACCGAGATGGCGAGCAGGAACACCGAGAGCAGGAACGGAATGCGCCAGCCCCAGGTGTCGAACTCGGGCCCAAGCCAGGTGCGGCAGGCGAGAATGACCATCAGCGACAGGAACAGGCCAAGCGTGGCCGTCGTCTGAATCCAGCTGGTGTAGAGGCCACGCTTGCCGTCGGGCGCATGCTCGGCGACATAAGTGGCGGCACCGCCATACTCACCGCCTAAGGCCAGCCCCTGCAGCACGCGGAGCGTCACCAGGATGATCGGCGCCGCGATGCCGATCGTTGCATAGTTCGGCAACAGTCCGACACCGAAGGTGGCGAGACCCATGAGCATGATGGTGATCAGGAAGGTGTATTTGCGCCCGACCAGGTCGCCGAGGCGGCCGAAAACCAGGGCGCCGAAGGGCCGCACCAGGAAGCCCGCCGCGAAGGCGGCGAGCGCGAAGATGAAGCCGGCGGTTTCATTGACGCCCGAGAAGAATTGCTTGGCGATGATGGCCGCCAGCGATCCGTAGAGATAAAAATCATACCATTCGAAAACCGTTCCGAGCGACGAGGCAAAGACCACCATGGCCTTTCCCTGATCGAGGTCCGCTCTTACGCGGCCTGCTGTAATGTCTGTCATGCGTCTCCCCGTTGTTTCCGGTACGGACTTCATCGAGAGGTCCGGTGCTGGTTGCAAGGTCAGGAATGCGGCCAGTCGAGGGCCCTTCCACCTTGACGGTTTCATAACCAAAACGGCGGCAGGCTTTTAGTAGACTTTCGTTGATCCGCCCCGGGAATTCATTCGCAACTGCGGTAGGTTGATGATTTTCCTAAGCGATTCCTGCATTAGACTTTCGCTTGCAAGGCCTTGGGTGATCAAATATACAGCCCGCCACGCGGCTCGTGTGCCCAGGTAGCTCAGTTGGTAGAGCAGCGGACTGAAAATCCGCGTGTCGGTGGTTCAATTCCGCCCCTGGGCACCATCATTTCAAGCACTTAGTAGGAACTCTGAAAATCTTAGGCTCGCTATAGGCTCAGGGGTTGGTGGTGAAACAGCGTCCAAAATGTTATGCTATGGGCATATGACGACCACTTTGGAAGCTGCAATCGAGCAGGCGAAAGTGCTACCGGATGCGCGGCAGCAGGAGTTGGCCGAAATAATCCTGATGCTGCTCGGGCAGGACGGCCAGATGCGCGTAATCGCTTTCTAAACGCTGCCGTTTTCAAACATGGCGGCAATGTTCCGGCGTCCGTCAACAACGCGGACAATTTCGACAGCATCGGGCATCTGACGATAGAAAATTACGGTCGGAAAGATAACGATCGATCGCAGGCCGGGCAGGAGGTCGTCACGGCCGCTCCCCGATTCGGGGAATTCTCGGAGGTTCTGCGCGGCACCTGAAATATCGCGCAGATGTTGGTCGGCAATGTCAGTTGAAAAATGACTGGTACCCCAGTGCCAAATTTGCAGAAGGTCAGAAGCCGCCTCCGGTGACCAAGTAAGCCGCCGACCTGCTTCAGCCATGCTCCTGGTGGGCGCGGGCAATTACGGCTTCGATGTCGAGTTCTTTGCAGTGACGTTCATCAAGGGACCTCAAACCTTCACGCAGGTCGGCGCGCAGGCGTTGCAGGTCGTCGACATAGCGGGTCAGATCGCGGGCGATGCGATCCTGGTCGGTCGGCGGGAGGTCTTGGACTTTCTCCACAGCTTGATTTAATAGCTTGGACATATGACTAGGCCGTGTGGACGAATTGACTCAGGTATAGTTTTCAGGGTTCCCGAAGCATTTGCATTGTGATTCATGGGTTGCCGGATGAAATGGAGGTCCGGCGATGTCGACGAAGATGAACGAAACGGATTGGACGCATGCGCTGACGGTATTCCGTGCCTGCCTTCCGCGCCGTGGTGCCAAAGGCCGCGATGATCGGCTGTTCATCGCGGCCCTACACTATTTCTCTG
>JANPCA010000170.1:0-5565 GCA_031430715.1 Hyphomicrobiales bacterium
CGTCGTTTCCCGGCCATCCCTTGACGTTTCCTCCCCTGACGGGCCTCACGGTTGAGCGTAAACCTCGCCTACGTGAAAACTTCTCAACAGGCAGCCCCATGACCGACGTTCAACCCGCCACCACCCCCAGCGGCCGCCGCGGCCGTGGCGGGGCCGATGCCCGCCGCACGGCGCGCACCTCCACGGCGGTGAAGCATGCGGGCTTCATCCGCCGGGCGATCAAGACTTACGAGCCGTTCAGCGACGAGCAACTCGAGTTGATCGAGCACAATGCCGAAACGGTGCTGCAGGAGACCGGCATCGATTTCTACGAAGACGAGGAAGCGGTGCGGATGTGGAAGGCCGCCGGTGCCGACATCAAGGTATCGGCCGCCGACCCGCGGCGCTTCCGGGCGCGCTTTCCGAAGGGCCTGGTGCGCTCGCTCATCAGGACGGCGCCACGCGAATATATGCAGCACGCGCGCAACCCGGCGAACAACGTCATCATCGGCGGCAACAACATGGTGTTCGCACCGGTCTACGGACCGCCCTTCATCCGCAACCTCGACGAAGGCCGCCGCTATGCGACGATCGAGGATTTCCGCAATTTCGCCAAGCTCGTCTATATGCTTCCGAGCCTGCATCACGCGGGCGGCACGCTGTGCGAACCGGTCGATATTCCGGTGGCCAAGCGCCATCTCGACATGGTCTATACCCACATCAAATATTCCGACAAACCCTTCATGGGCTCGGTGACGGCGGGCGAGCGCGCGGCGGATTCCGTGGCGATGGCGGAAATCGTATTTGGCAAGGACTTCGTCGACCAGAACTGCGTCATGACCTCGCTCATCAACGCCAATTCGCCCATGGTGTGGGATGGCGTGATGCTGGGCGCGCTCAAGGTCTATGCGCGGGCCAATCAGGCCTGTGTCATCTCGCCGTTCATCGTGGCGGGCGCCATGTCGCCCACCACGACCGTCGGCACCCTCACCCAGATTCTGGCGGAAGCATCCGTCGGCATCGCCTTCACGCAGCTTTGCCGGCCGGGTGCTCCGGTGGTGTTCGGCACCTTCGCGGCGTCGATGTCGATGCAGTCGGGCGCGCCGACCTTCGGCACGCCGGAGCCGGCTCACGTGACCTTCGGGGCGGCCCAGCTTGCCCGGCGCATGGGGGTGCCCTTCCGCTCGGGCGGAGCGTTGTGCGGTTCCAAGGTTGCCGATGCGCAGGCTGCTTACGAAAGCGCCAACACGCTGTGGCCAACGCTGATGTCGGGCGTCAACTTCTGCCTGCATGCGGCGGGCTGGCTGGAGGGCGGGCTGGCGTCTGGCTATGAGAAGCTCATCATGGACGCCGATCAATTGACCATGTTCCAGAAATTCGCGGAGGGTGTCGACTTCTCGGAGAACGGCCAGGCGATGGACGCGATCCGCGAAGTGGGGCCGGGTGCGCATTATCTCGGCTGCGCCCATACGCAAGCCAATTTCGAAACCGCTTTCTGGCGCTCGGGGCTTGCCGACAACAATTCCTTCGAGCAGTGGCGCGACGACGGCGAGAAGGATATCGTGAAGCGCGCCAACACGCAGTGGAAAAAGATGCTCAACGAATACGAGGCCCCGGCGCTTGACCCCGGCATCGACGATGAGCTCCAGACCTTCATGGCCAGGCGCAAGGAAGTGCTGCCGGACAATGTGAGCTAGGTTTCCCCCTTCGGCCGCTTCATGTCCCGCCAGGTGTGGAAGCCGACGCCGCCCACCACCAGCGCGCTGCCGATGGCGTGGGCCAAGGTGAAGTGCTCGCCTAAAACGATCACCGCGAAATAGATGGTCAGCAAGGGCGAGAGCGTCGAGATCATGGCGGTCGACGTGGCGCCGATGCGGGCCATGCCGGCGTTGACGAAGAACGACGGCACGGCGGTGGCCAGCAAGCCGGTGGCGGCGGCGAGCATGAGGTAGTTGGACGACACCGAAGTGTCCAACCCGCCGCGCGCAATGGCAATATGGATGAAGGTCGTCATGGCCGCCGCCGATAGGGCGATAGCGGTGAACAGCGTGCTCTCCATGGCGGTGATCAGTGATTTCGCCAGCAGCTGATAGATGGCAAAGCTCAGCGCCGACCCCAGGACCAGGGCCGTGCCCAGCGCAACGTTGCCGCCGCCGGCGCCGATGTCGCTCAGAAAGACGAAGCCAAGGCCGCCAAAGGCAATCAAGGCCGACCAGACGCTGGTCCAACTGAAACGCAAGCCGAAAAAGGCGGCGCCGATGAAGATCAGGAAAATGGGATAGGTGAAGAGCGCCAGCCGCTCCAATTGCGCCGAGACGTAGAGGAGGCCTGAGAAATCGAGGATCATGGCGACGTAATAGCCGAGGAGGCCGACCAGCACGGCGCCCGCCACATGACGGCGGCGCGGCATCGCGGCACCTGTCCTGCGGCGTTGCCACAGGTCCCAGAGACCGGCGCCCACAAAGACCGGAAGCGCGAAGGCCATGCGCCAGGCCAGCATGAGCAGCGCATCGAAGCGTTCCTCATAGGCGAGCTTGATGAAGATGGCCTTCGACGAAAACAGGGCGGCACCCGCCGCGACCAGCAGATATCCGATGATGAGGCGGCGGCGGTCCATGGGCTGTGCTCTACACGGGGAGTGTTGGTCCGTCAGCACAGCCAAGCGCAGAACTGCCATGCGGCGAAGCGAAACACCTATTCCGTCATCCCGGCCGGAAAAACCGTTATGGCTGCGATTGCCGCTGCAACATCTTGCGGAAGAAATCCACTTCGCGGGCCCAGACGTGAGGGCTGTGAATGGCGCCGTGCCCTTCGCCCGGCATGATCACCAATTCCTTCGGCGCATTGGCCATGGCGAAAAGTTTCCGGCCGTGACCGGCCGGGATGACGGCATCGGCATCGCCGTGCTGGATCAGCAGCGGGGCATGGACCTTGGCGATATAGCGGCGCGAATGAAACGTATCCTTCATCAGCAGGCGCACGGGCAGCCACCAATAGACCGCCGCCGCGACATCCGCCGCCGATGTATAGGGCGCCTCAAGAGCAAGTGCGGCGACCTCCCGCTGAGCTGCAAGCTGCACGGCCACACCGGTGCCGAGCGACTCGCCCACGACGGCGATGTCCGCAGGCTCGACGCCCCGCGCCAAGAGCCAGGCATGGGCACTCAGCGCGTCCGTGATGAGGCCCTTTTCGGTAATCGAACCCGTGCTCTTGCCGTAGCCGCGATAGGAGACGAACAGCGCGCCAAATCCGCGCGACGCATAGAAGCCGAGGCGTTCCGCCCGGTCGCTGAGTTCGCCGCCGTTGCCATGAAAGAACAGAATGGTCGGTTTGCCTGGCGCCGCCGGCTTGTACCACGCGATGATGCGTTCTCCGTCGGCTGTCGCAATCGTCTCCTCGCTCACGCCTGTCAATCCGGCGGCTTGCGGGCTCGAGCTTGAGTGACCTGGGAAATATTGCAGGCTGCGCTGCTGCACATACATGAACAGCGCAATGCCAACATAGGCAAGGGCGGCCACAGCCAGGACAACCCGCAGAACAGTGATCATTGCGCCAGCCTGGCCCGGGTCGCCGTGTCCCGGGTCCAGCTCCACACGGTGAGGAGCGGTGCTTCGCCGGTTCTGGTGGCGTGCAGAATCATCGAGGGATGCCAGATGGCGGCGCCCGCTTGCTTGAGCGCGAATCCGCCGTCACCCTTGCGCCATTCGGTCGATCCGGTGAGGGGCCAGTAGAGTTCGGGGGCCGGATGGTAGTGATCGCGATAGTGGCGGTGGGGACCCAGCATCAAAAGGCCCAGCAGGAAGTCATCGCCCCTAAAAAAGCCATGGGGGCCGACGATCTCGGCCCAGCCATAATTTTCCGAGAAGCCTTGGCCCAGAACGGCGTCGCTATAGGCGGGCGATTGACGCCATCGCAGCCCCTCCTCCACGGCGGCGATGGCGGCGGCCAGATCGGCATCGAAGAGCATGGTTTCGCCCAGGCATTGCGGCAAATGCCGGAGCACGGGCAGCGTCTTGGTCTCGGGAAGCCGGAAGTCCTTGTGGCCCAAGGCTTGTTCCGCCAGGCGTTCAAGCACGTCTGCCACACCCTCGCCGCTGGTGCGGTTAAGGCCGCGGGCAATGGCGCCCACCAGCCAGCGGGCATTTTCGAACAGGTCCTGGCTCATGGGCAAGACCTAGCAGCCGTGGCGCCCAAGTTCCGCAATTAATTCGAATTCGCGTTAACGGCGTCTATGCCACTTTTAGGAAACGGCCGGCCAGCATGACGAGGTCCTCGTCGCTCGGGTAACGCGCGGTGGATTTCCGCATCGGATTGTTGGCGGGCGTGTCCATGTGACGGGCGAGCAATTCAGGATTGCCGAGGTCGAGGCCATCGCCGTCCAACGCGATCTTGATGCCGGTGGCGCGGACCAGCCGGTCATAGGCTTCGACCGGATCAGCGGCGCCCATGGCTTGCGCCACGCGGGCGAAGGCCTGGCGGTTTCCTTCAACCACCCATTCCATGGTGGCCAGCATGGCGAGGCCGGTGGCGCGGCCATGGGGAATGGGGGCCAAGTCGGCCACGGCATGGGAGATATTGTGGGCCAGTGCCGTGCCACAATTGTCGATGCCGATGCCGCCATAGCAGGAGCCGAGCAGCAGGGCGCCGCGCGCTTCGAGATTTCCCGGTTCCTTCACCGCCGTCTCGAGATTGGCGGAAATGAGGGAAATGGCCTTCAGGCAATAGAGGTCGTTGCCGGGTGTGGCGTGCATGTTGGTGGCGGCTTCAATGGCGTGGACCAGGGCGTCGAGGCCGGTCGCGGCGGTCACCTGGGGCGGCACGGCAATGGTGAGTTCGGGGTCAAGGATCGCCACGTCGGGTTTGAGTTCCCCGCCCCAAGCCCAGACCTTGATTTTCTCCGCATTGGCGAAGACCGAGATACGGGTTACTTCGGAACCGGTACCTGCCGTCGTCGGGATGGCGATGATGGGCAGCCGGTTGGCGGGCAGCGGCGTGGCGCAGAGCGCATAGGTGGAGGCCGGCAGGCCCGTCACGGCGCAGCAGGCCACGAGTTTTGCCGTATCGAGGGCTGAGCCGCCGCCGAGGCCGACGATGACGCGGGCTTTCGCGGCGCGCGCCAGCGCGGCAGCGGCATCGATATCGGTCTCTTTCGGTTCGCCCTTCAACCCGTCATAGACGGATGTCTCAAAGCCGGCGGCGTTGAGTATGCCGATGGCACGCGCAGTGATCCCCAGGGCCCGCAGGGCGGGATCGGCAACCAGCAGGACATGTGCGCCCTTGCCGCCCAGAGCTTCAACCTTGGCGGCGAGACCGCCAAGGCGGCCCGCGCCGAAGATGATTTCAGGAACGGCACTGAGCACGAAAGGCGGCATGGTTTCATCCGGTCGTTGCGGAGCGTCAGCGGATAGGTGCCCGGCGCAACTCGGTCAAGCGTGAGGGTTTTTCACCTTACACAATCCCCGGCCCGGTGATCTCGCGTCGTTGTGTTGTCATCACTCATGCGGGGAAGGCTACCACAAATGCCCCCTCTCCGCCACGCATGTGGGGGAGTGGGTTGGGGTGAGGGGGGGGTTCAACTCGCGAAAG
>JANPCA010000171.1:0-28488 GCA_031430715.1 Hyphomicrobiales bacterium
GAACTTCGGCGTCCTGCCCTCCGAAACAATGCGCAACCGGCCGCCGTCGATCGACACCTTGAGGCCCTGCGCCGTGAATGTGCCAACAAAAACCACGGTCGCGGCACTCTGGCTGATATTGATGAATCCACCTGCACCGGCCAGGCGCGGGCCAAAGCGCGAGACATTGACGTTGCCATTGGCATCGGCCTGCGCCATGCCAAGGCAGGCCATATCGAGGCCGCCGCCATCATAGAAATCGAACTGCTGGTTCTGCTGGATGATGGCGTCGGCATTGAGAACGGCACCAAAATCGAGGCCGCCTTGCGGAATGCCGCCAATGACGCCGGGCTCCGCCGTCAAGGTGACATTGTCCAGCAATCCCTCTTCCTGCGCAATCCTGGCGACGCCTTCCGGCATGCCGATGCCAAGATTGGCGACCCCGTTCAGCGGTAGTTCCAGTGCCGCCCGCCGCGCAATGATCTTGCGTTCGTCCAGCGTCATCGGATCGATGCGGTCTTGCGGCACCCGCAACTCGCCGGAAAACGCGTGGGCATAGCCGGTGGCAAAGGTCTGATGATGATTTTCAGGTTTTGATTCGACAATGCAGTCGATCAGCACCCCCGGCAGAGCTACCTGCCGGGGCTTGAGCGAACCGCGCGCCGCGATGCGTTCGACCTGCAGGATGACTTTGCCCTTTGAGGCCTTCGTTGCCATCGCCATCGACAGGGCATCGAGGGTCAGTGCCTCGCGCTCCATCGTCGCATTGCCATTCGGGTCTGCGGTCGTTGCCCGCAGGAATGCGACGTCGATGGGAAAGGACTTATAGAAAAGCCATTCCTTGCCGTCGATGGTGTGCAGCGCAACCAGCTCCCGGGTGGACCGTTCATTGATGCGGCCCCCCGTTTGCCGCGGATCGACAAAAGTGTGCAAGCCGACGCGGGTCAGCATGCCGGGCTTGCGCCCCGCGATTTCCCGGAACAGTTGCGACATGCAGCCGAGCGGCAGGTTGTAGGCCTCGATCTGGTTGGCCGTGGCCATGGCGGCAAGTTTCGGAACGAGGGCCCAATGGCCGCCGATGGCGCATTTCACCAGTCCGGGCTTCGCCAGCCGGTTGAGGCCGCGGGTTGCGCCATCGCCAGGTGCGGCGGCGAAGACCAGTGTCAGATCCTTAGGATGGCCCGTAGCCTCGAACCGGCGTTCAAGAGCGCGGATCAGTTCTTCCGGCGTACCGACGCCGACAAAGCCGGACACACACACGGTGTCGCCGTCGCGAATTGCCGCGATCGCTTCATCCGCCGTGGTGATTTTCATGGGCGCCGGCATTCGTCGCTTCCCCGGCTACATCGCGCTTTGATAGATGTTGAGTGCCGCCTCGTAGGTTATCGGCCTCGGGTTGTTCACCAGGAGGCGTGTCTGCTTCATCGCGTCGGTGGCCAGCATGGGTAAGTTGACCGGACTGACGCCAAGGTTGCCAAGACGGTCTTCCATGCCGAGTTCGCGGCCAAGCCGGGAGAATCCCGTCACCATTCCCGAGGCGCGCTCCGCGACTGTCTTGGCCATCAATTCAGGAAAGATCAGCGGTGCGATGTCGGCATAAAGTGCCTGCGCCTCGGGGATGTTGAATTCAAGGACATGTGGCAGCACAATCGCGTTGGAGTGACCATGTGGAATGTGAAAATGTCCTCCTAGGGGATAGGCCAGCGCATGCACCGCCGCAACCGGCGCATTGGTAAATGCAATACCGGCCAGCATCGATCCAAGAAGCATCTTGGCGCGGGCATCGCGATCCGCGCCATTGCTGCAGACCGTCCTTATATTGGCGCCCAGCAGAGCCAGCGCTTCCTTTGCCAGGCAATCGGAGACCGGGTTCTTCTTGATCTTGCTGGTGTAGGCCTCGATGGCATGCACCATGGCATCGATCCCCGTGGCCGCCGTGACGCTGGCGGGAAGACCGATGGTCAACTCGGCATCGAGGATGGCCCAGTCCGGCAACAGCTGGCGCGCGACTACGCCCTTCTTCTCGGCGGCACCGGTTGTCACAATCGAGATCGGCGTGACTTCCGATCCCGTGCCGGCGGTTGTGGGAGCAAGCACCAGCGGCAACCGGCCGCCCCTCACCTGATCGATGCCAAACATCTCGTCGAGGCGCTGATCGGACCGCGCCAGGACGGCCATCAGTTTTGCGGTGTCGAGCGAACTGCCGCCGCCAAGCGACACGACGCCGTCGACTCCTTCATTCCTGGCTGCGATTGCCGCCTTCTCGATCATGTCCTGCGGCGGATCGGCGACGACGCCGGAAAACACCCAGACACCGACACCCGCGGCCTTAAGGCTTGAGAGCGCCGCATCCGCCAATCCAAGCTTCAGGACGCCAATATCGGTTACGAATGCAACCCGTTTGCAGCCCATATCGCGCATGATCGTGCCGATCTTGCCGCTTCCGCCGAGTTCGCACAGGGTAGACGGCATATATCGAAGTGCAAATGACTGCATGGATCGAGCTCCAGAGTTGCGATTTTTCCAGCCAAGCAAATTTGACGCTGGACGCCAGGAGGCATCCAGCTGTCAACGATCGAATAACGCCCGACCCAAGCCCGTTGTTTGTGTTCATTGTCAACTGAAACTAGCCGGATGCAGATACCCCCTAGGGAGTACTCATGCGCGGGCGCTCCTGCGTCGCTTGGCAACCGGCGGTTGGGCATCAGCCTAACCCCCGAGGGGTATCCGCCGCGCCTCACGATCTGCAATAGACTAAGCCCACATGAATTGTGTGTGCTGACCGTCATGGAGGCAGAAATGTCAACGCTCAAAAACTACAACGCGGCCGCCCTCAAACAAGCCGATCTCGATCACTGCATTCACCCATGGACCGATTTCGCCGACTGGACCCGCACCGGCTCCACCATCATGACCCGCGGTGAAGGGGCCCATGTCTGGGACGCGGAAGGCAACAAGTTCATCGATGGCATTGGCGGCCTGTGGTTCGCCAACGTCGGGTTTGGCCGGAAGGAATTGATCGATGCCGCCACAGAGCAGCTCGGTATACTTCCGCAGTATTCCTACTTCACCAATCTCGGCAATCCGCCGGCCACGGAATTGGCGGCGAAACTCGCCAAGCTGGCACCGGGAGACCTGAACCACATCTTTTTCACCACCGGCGGTTCGGTCGCCAATGACTCGGCGGTGCGCATGGCGCACTATTATTTCGACAATTTGGGCAAGCCCTCGAAGCGCCTGTTGATCTCGCGCAAGAACGCCTTTCACGGCAGCACATTTGTGGCCGCGGCCCTGTCTGGTAAGATGGGGGACAAGCCCGGATTCCAGTTTCCCGACGGCCTGGTTCATCACATCTCGGAAGCCAATTGTTATCGGCCTCCCGCAGGCATCATGAGCGAAGCGGCACATTGCGACTTCCTGGTCCGGGAGTTTGAGCAGAAAATCGGCGAACTGGGTGCCAACAACGTTGCCTGCTTCTTCGCCGAGCCGATCATGGGGGCCGGTGGCGTCCTGGTGGCGCCATCCGGTTACCACAAGCGCATGAAGGACGTCTGCGAAAAGCACGGCATTCTCTACGTCTCCGATGAAGTGGTGACGGCATTTGGCCGGCTCGGCCACATGTTCGCGAGCAAGGATTGCTTCGATGTGGTGCCGGACATGCTGGTCACCGCAAAGGGAATTACCTCCGGCTACATGCCGCTCGGCGCCACGATCATATCGGACAAGATGTTCGAGGGATTGAGCAAACCACGGTCCGACGGAGCGATTTTCTCCAATGGTTTCACCTATTCCGGTCATGCCGTATCCTGCGCCGTAGCCCTGGCCAACATCGACCTGATGGAACGCGAAGATATTTGCGGGCATGTCAGGAGGGTCGGGCCGTACTTTGAAGAGCGATTGAAGACTTTGGGTGAGTTGCCGATTGTCGGCGACGTGCGCGGCAGCCACTTCATGCTGTGCTTTGAAGCGGTGCGAGACAAGAAGTCGAAGGAGCTGTTCCCGGCGGAAGTGAACATCGGCAAGCGCATTGCCCGCCATGCCCAGGCGCGCGGGCTGATCGTCCGGCCCATCGGCAACCTGTGCGTTCTCTCCCCGGCGCTCATTCTGACCAAACCGGAAATCGATCGGATCGTTGCCATTCTTGGGGAGTCCGTTCAGGCGGCCACCACGGATCTGGGTCGCGACGGAATCAGGATTGCGGCTTAAATCGTATTCGCCTGATGACGCACCGATTTGTTGACGTCCGGCGCCGACCTCCAGGGAGCTTGCCATGAAACTGACCATTACGAACTGGGATGCGCGGCCCGCCAGCTTTGCAGCGCAGGCGGCCGCCTTACGGGCGCATGTGGCCGAGACGGGAAGCGGCCTGGTGCTCCTGCCGGAAATGCCTTTCACGCCCTGGTTGCCGCTTTCGGAGAAAAAGGTCCAGGCCGATTGGGAGCAGTCCGTGCATGAACACGATGCACGCATCGCCGAATTGGGCACCATGCTTGGTGTGGCCCTGGCCGGTTCGCGCCCGCTGGTGGAAGACGGCGTGAACCGCAATCAGGCGTTTCTGTGGGCGGACGGGTTGTGGCTGCCGGTTCTGCATCAGAAGTGCCGGTTGCCCGCTGAAGATTGGTATTGGGAGGCGCACTGGTTTGAACCGGGAACCCCACAAACCACACCACTGGCTTTCGGCGGGCTGAAGTTTGGTTTTGCGATCTGCACCGAGCTTTGGGACAGCAACCACGGCCGTAAACTGGCCCGGGCGGGTGCGGATGTCCTGCTGGTGCCACGGGCTACGCCGGACTTCGGGAATGACGTGTGGGTGGCGGGGGCCCGGGCGCTAGCCGTGCAGACCGGTTGCTATGTGCTGTCGGCGAATTTTGCCTATGCGCGGACCGCGGACTTTATCTTCGAAGGCTTGGCGGCTGCTTGCGGCCCGGACGGCGAGCTTATGGCGCTGACCTCCGCAGCAACGCCTTTTGCGACAGTCGAGATTTCCGCCGAGGCGAGTAGGCGGGCCAAGACGACTTATCCGCGCTACATCTATGCCGGTGAACGGGACGAGGGCCGCAATCACTCAATGTGAAACTGGTTCTCATCCAACCCCGGCACCTCGGCCTGAAGCGCAAACAGGCTTCCAGCAAGACGGTCCCCCGGCGGGGACATGATGCTGGCGGTGGTGATAAACAGGGTTTTTAGATCCGGCCCGCCGAAGGTGCAGGTCGTTATGTTTTGCACCGGCATATCGATCACCCGGTCAACATCGCCATTAGGTGCCACCCTTACGATACAGCCGCCGCCGAAGCGGCAGTTCCAAAGATAGCCCTCGCTGTCGATGGCCGAGCCGTCAGGATAGCCGCGATCGAAGCTGGTCAGAAAGGGCCGCTCATTGTTGATCCCGGCGCTGGCTTTGTCATAGTCATAGGCGCGGACCTCGTTTTCCAGCGTGTCGGCGAAATAGAAGGTGCGGGCGTCGGGGCTCCAGCACAAAGTGTTGGATATGCCCAGCCCTTGCCGCCATTCGGTGACAGCCCTTTTGGAGTCGACGCGGAACAACACGCCTTCGCCTTTTCCCACTTCACCCAGCTCGCCGTCGGCCAGCACGTTGTTCCTCATCGAGCCGACCCAGAAGTTACCGGCCGGATCGGCGCGGCCATCGTTGAAGCGGACCCGCGGATAGCCGGGCAGGGCAAAGCCGAAATCGGCCCGCTGGCCGGTCGCCGGCCACCAGTTGATCAGTTTGGAGGCCAGTGCCACCAGCATCTGCCCGGGTTTGGTGGTCAGCGAGATCGCCACCACTGGCTCGTCAAAGAACCACGACCGTAGCGTGCCGTTGACAATATCAAAGCGGTGGATCAAAAATCGGTTGATGTCCGTCCAATAAACCGCGGCCTCACCGGCCGACCAAACCGCCCCTTCACCGCATTTGTCACCGGCGGGAACCAGACATTTGACCGGGCTATCCATCACCTACGCCGCTCTTATTCTGCAACGGCCAGAGATTTGGCCTTCGACCAAGATGGTCCCAGGGCCTCTGCATTCTGTACCAATGCGCGCATGTAGCCCAAGGCATAGGCCTTACCCGCATGCCAGGACGCGGCACAGGTCATGCTGGGCGTGTGGTCAGGGATAAGTACGCCGCCATAATTCTCGTCGCGCAGGATGCGCACGATTTCGGCCATGTCGATGTCGCCCTCATCGACAAAGGTCTCGACATATTTCGGAATTTTCCCTTTCACGTTGCGGAAATGGATGTAACCGATGCGGTCGCGGCGGGCAAAGCGGCGCACGTGCTCGTAAATATCGCCGCCCGGCATTTCCTGCAGCGATCCCAGACACAATTCCAGCCGGTTAGCGGGGGAGTCGATGACATCAAGCAGGCGGTCATATTTCTCGGGCCGGTTCACCAGCCGCGCCGTGCCGCGCAGTTGTTCGGCAGGCGGATCGTCGGGGTGGGCTGCAAGTGCGACACCGGCTTCTTGCGCGACTGGAATGATCTCTTGCAGAAAGGCCGTTAGCCTTTGCCACAGCTCTTCGTTGGAAGCGGTGACCGGAGCGGCACCCACTTTACCGGGCCGGTAGCGCATGTTCCAGACCACACCGTCCGGCATCGGCGCGTCGGGGTTGATTTTAGAGGCATCAAAGCCCACCGAAAGCGCATCGCCTCGCGCGTAGGGGCCGCGCGTCCAGCCCCAAACTCCGGCGATTGAGAAGTTATAACCGATGCACGGCACACCTGCCCGCCCGGCATCACGCAGCAGGGTCTTTAGCCCTTCGATCTGGCGGGCCCGGTCGGGGCCATCCAGCAAGATATCCGACCAGAATCGTGGCGAGAAGTTTTCAATCGCGGCCAGTTCCAGCCCAGCAGCCTTGATCGTCGATACCAGCGACAAAAGCTCGTCATAGCTCCACAGCTGATCGGGCGAGCAATCGCCCCAGCCTTCCAGATCGTCACCATTGGACAGTTGCGGATCCTTGCCGCGGAAGTAATTGGTCATATGCGCCACGATGTGGGTTGCACCCGCCTGAGTAGCAAATTGAAAATTGTCGGGCGTCAGCGATTCCCGGTAAAGCCCGAGGCCGATTTTCATAGCGAACTCCTATTTCACACCAATGCCAGCGGTCAGGCCGCCGTCAATCCGGTAGTCGCTGCCGGTGCAGAACCCGGATTTGTCCGAAGCCAGAAAGGCGACAAGCTCGGCCACCTCCTCCGGCTCGCCGATACGCCCGATCGGGTGAGCGGCGCCAAACCGCTGAAATGCCTGTGCGACGCTGACACCCTCGCCGCCATAGGTGCGTGCTGCCAACTCAAGGATCGGGGTGCGCACCGAACCAGGGCTGACCGAATTCACCCGGATCTTCTGGTCGGCATGATCTAGCGCCATGGCGCGGGTCAGCGCGTGAATGGCGCCTTTGGTGGCGACATATGCTGCGACGTTCTGCTGGCAGTTATGGCCCTGCACCGACGAGATGTTGACGATGGCCCCGCCGCCGCGCCTGGCCATTTCAGGCACGCCGAAATGCGCCGTCAGATAGATTGCGCCGACGTTCACCGCCATACAGCGCTGCCAGGTCTCGAAATCGGTGGAAACGACGGTGCCGAACGGATGCACGGCGGCAGAGTTGACGATGATGTCCAGTCCGCCAAAGCGGCTGACTGCCTCTGCCACGGCGGCCTCGACGTCGGCCGGAACAGAGACGTCGGTTTTGCGTGGGAGGATCGCAAGCTTGCGGACCGCTGCATCCCGCGCCAGTGCGGCATTAGCCGTCTCGTCGATACCGCAAGCCAGGACCGTTGCCCCACCCTGAGCCAGCCGGATGGCACAGGCCAGACCGATCCCTGTCGTCCCGGTGATCAGGGCAACTTTTCCGGTGAAATCCATCTCGCTCACGCCCCCTACCGAACCCGTTCCAGCACTTGGTTCAGCAAAACCGCGCCCAGAATAATCCCGCCGCGCACCACATATTGCCAGTATTCACTGACGTTCAGCAGCGTCATGCCGTTCGAGATACAACCCAGGAACAATACCCCGATCAGCGTGCCCCAGATCCGCCCCTTGCCGCCAAACAGCGAGGTGCCGCCGATGATCACAGCGGCGATTACATCAAGCTCCATGCCTGTCGCGGTGGTGCCGGTGCCGGACCCGATCTGCGATGCAATCAGCGTGCCTGACAGCGCGGTCATGGCCCCAGTGATGCCCAGCGTCATTGCCTTGACCCACCAGATGTCGATGCCCGACAGGCGTGCGGCCTCCATGTTGCCACCCACCGCATAGACGGCACGGCCAAAGCGCGTGTAATTCATCAAGAAATGCATCCCCGCGAAAGTCAGGGCAAAGATGTAGACCGGGAAGGGAATGCCAAAGAGATAGCCGCCACCGAAGAAGTCGAACCAGCTTGGGAAGGTGGCCAGCGGAAATCCTCCGGTGATCAGGTTGGCGGCACCCCGCAGAGCGGTAAAAAGCGCCAACGTGCAGATAAAGGACGGCACGTTGAACCAATGGCGGAACTTGCCGACCGAAAAGCCCAAGGCAAACCCCACGCCAATCGCCACGATCACGCCGATCAGAACCGCGGCGGTTCCTCCCAGACTGTCGTCCAGCGCTCCGGCAAACCAGGCCACGATACATCCCGCCAGCGCGGCGCCAGCGCCGACGGAAAGGTCGATCTCGCCCGCGATGATGACGGACGTCATCCCAAAAGCGATGATGCCCAGCATTGAGCCGGTCCGCAGCACGTTCAGCAGGTTGCCCAGACTTGCAAACCCCGGCGCTGTGGCGATTAGCTCGGCATTCAGCACCGCGAGGATAAGCTGGATTGGGTAGGATTTTAGCAGCAGCATCACCGGATTAGGTGCCGCTTTGGTGGCAACTGCTGCGGTCATGTTGTCGTTCCTTCCATGCATAAGCGATAAAGTTCAGTCAGCGTGGTCGTTGCGGGGTTAACCTCGGCGACGATGTGACCATGGCGCATCACCAGGATGCGGTCGGCAACGTCCAGTACTTCTTCAAGTTCCGTCGACACGAACAGGGCCGCAAGCCCGCGCTCGGCCTGCTGCCAGATGATGTCGAAGATCTGCCGCTTGGCTTGCACGTCCACCCCACGGCTGGGTTCATCAAAAAACATCACCTTGGGCGCCGTGTTCAGCCAATTGCCGATGACTACCTTTTGCTGGTTGCCCCCCGACAACGACGAGACCGGCAACATCGGCTCGCTGACCTTGATTGCAAGATCATCGATCTGACGCTGCACAAAGGGCTGTTCTTGCGACCGGGTGACAATGCCCGACGGCGCGATACCCGCAAGATTCGCCATGCACAGATTGTCGTGGGTCGACAAGATCTGCACCAGACCGACTTCCTTGCGGTTCTCCGGCGTGTAACCCAGGCCAGCCTGCTTCATCAGCTTCGGGGTGACCGTCTGGACGGTCTCACCGTTGATTGTCACCGTACCTGCGTCAATCGGGTCGGCTCCAAAAATCGCGCGCATGACTTCGGTACGGCCAGCACCAAGAAGCCCGGCAATGCCGAGGATTTCTCCCTTGTGCAGACTGAAGGAAACATCGGCAAACAACCCATGCCGGGTCAACCCCTTGACCTCGAGGATCGGGGTCGCGGAGCGGTCGATGTTGCGCCGAGCGGGGCGTTTGGCCTTGGCGGTCACACCAAACATCATTTCCACGACCAACTCCGGCGACGCTTCCGACATTTCAACTGACCCGGAGAAATGTCCATCGCGGAGCACCGTGCAGGTATCGGCGATCTCGAAGAGTTCATTCATGCGATGAGTAATATAAAGCAAGGTCACCCCCTTGGCGCGAAGCCTGCGAACCAGCGTGAACAGCTGATTGACTTCGCGGGTGGCAAGTGCCGAAGTGGGCTCATCGAGCAGCAGCACCGATGGACTGAACGACATCGCCTTGGCAATCTCGACGACCTGTTGCTGGCCGACACTCAGACTGGAAACTGGCCGGCGGGATTCCAGATCCAGCCCCATTTCGAGCATAAGCGAGGTCGCATCATTGTGCAGTTTTTGCCAGTTAACCACATGGACGCCGAACTTACGCGACATGGGCAGGCGGCCCAGGAAAATGTTCTCGCCAATCGACAGCGACGGAACCAGCGACAGCTCCTGATGCACAGTCACCACGCCGGCTCCGAACGCATCATGGGGCGTGTGAAATGCGGCATCCGCGCCGTTGACCCGGATTGTGCCATGGGTCGGCAAGATGACCCCCGCCAATATCTTGACCACAGTCGACTTGCCAGAGCCGTTCTTGCCCATCAGGGCGTGCACTTTGCCCGGCAGGAACTGATGTGAAAATTGCGACAGTGCCACGGTCTGCCCGTAGACCTTGGTGACGGCATCGAACTCCAGCAATCCGCCAGTACGATTTTGCGGGGAGATTTCGTCGAGCATGGGAATGGCACTACCTCACGTAGCATGGCGAGTGGAGAGAAAGCGCGATCCCAGAATACGCTATGGGATCGCTTTCAGGTTCGCGGATATCGAACCTCGCTGATCGTCCGGCCAATCCCGCTGTTCAATTTCATCCAGCGGGCTTGAGGAAGAATGCGGCCGGTCCACAGGGAGCGATGAACCGGCCACTCTCTTCTGTTATTGCAGTTTTTTGAGCTGCTCGATGAAGGTCTTGACGCCATCCGGGTTGTTCCGGCTCAGGCTGAGCACGGGCACAACCACGTTCTTCTCGACCGGTTTGCCATCAAGGATAGCGTTGGCGGCCTCGATGGCCAGACGGCCGACCTCAAAGGGCTGCTGCGCGGTCACCGCCTGCAAGACATTGTCTTCGGCCAAAAGCATGTTCGCGAGCTGTTCGGTGCCATCGATCCCGAACACGAAGATCTTGCCTTCCTTACCGGCCTTTTTGACGGCCTGCGCCGCGCCGATCGTGCCGCCTTCGTTCGCCGCATAGATGATCTCGATATCGGGATTTGCGGTGATGATGTCGGAGACAACAGCGATCGCCTTCTCGGCCAGCCAGGCATCTTGCTGCGACACAACCTCAACCTGATCCGCGACTTGGCCGAGGAAGCCATTGACCCGTGCATCGCTTTGCTCGGGCAGCTGCGATTTGAAGGCGACGGTCGCGGCTTTCACTTTGCGGCCCGGCGCGAAGACCCCAAGGAAGGCTTTCGCCTCTTTGCCGGTATTGATGCCCAGATCGGCATCACTGCTCATAATCGACGCTTTTGCCAGATCGCCGTTGATCGTGGTGCCCCAAGTGACCACGACGATTCCAGCATCGACCGCCTTCTTGATGGCCGGAATCGAGCCGTCTTTGCTGAGGGGCGCCAGCGCAATGGCCTGCACGCCGCGTGCAATATAGGTGTCAATCAGCTGGGTTTCCTTTTCCAGCTTGTTCTCGCTATTGGCATCCAGAAGCTCAACGCCGGACGCATCCGAGGCGGTCTTCATCCCCATCTGGACGGTCTTCATATATTGGTCTTGCTGGAAGACGATCCCGGCAATGGCGCGGCCTTCCGCAAATGAGGCCGTCGGCAGAATGGCAGTGCCTGCAACAAGAACTGTCACTCCGGTTGAAAGCAAAAGGCTGCGCCTGGTAAGCATGGTCATATTCCTCTCCATTGGTTCATTTCTCAGCTCTCAACTTCGTTCGGCCGTTTCGAGAGAGCCTTCGATCCGGTGCATGAAGTGCGGCCCGCCCCACTGGCCGGGATGCACGATAGTTTCAGTCCCCGCCGGCACTCCGCGCACTTTCAACGCCAACGAATTGCAGGCCGTATTCGAGATGGCGGCTGATCAGATAGGCATAGGCCACGCGGTCGCGGGCCTTCAGCGCATTGATGATTTGGGTATGTGCCAGATGAGTGTCGACTTGCACCGGTTTCGTGGCCTTGCCGACCCGCATAATCTGGGTGATGACCGGCTGCAGCAGGCGGTAGTTGGTCAGCAGCGTGCGGTTACTCGCGAGAGAAACCAGCGCCTCGTGAAACTCGAAGTCACAACGCGCAGCATCGTCGATGCTTTGGTCTTCCAGAATGCGGGCGTTCACTGCATCGAGATGGGCAAGATCAGCATCCGTAGCGTGCAAGATGATATGGTCGCAGATGCCCGCTTCGATGATGCGGCGATAGCCCTGCACGTCCAGAAACGAGGCCGGCGAAATGTCGTTCTGAAATGCAAACAGCTTGCGAACCGCATCTTCGTGGCGGTCGCTGAGCACCGCGCCGATTTTGGGCCGAACCTCGACGATGCCATAAGCCTTGAGGATCTGCAGCGCCTCACGAACGGTATTGCGCCCGGCCTGAAACAGTTCTCCCAGATCGCGTTCGGTGGGCAGGGCGTCGCCGATGACCAGACCGCGATTCCGGACAAGCTCGCGGACCTGCTCGACCAGACGGTCGACTGCCGATACCTTCGCAGGCTCCCGTGCGGCATCCACGGCCATGGCCGCAAGCATCAGAACGTCGGTGCTCATCGTTTGGTTTTCCCCCCTCCCACAATTTTCTATTTGTTGGACCAAGAATGGAGATTAGTCAATACAAATATCATGACTGCCTGATTGTTGCGCATAATAGACCCATTTACTCGATCTCTTGCCAAGACGTCCAATATGTGGTCCAACAAATCAACAATGAGCGCCACGGATAGAGAGAGGTCAACATGGAGCCGATGCGGGAAGCGCTGCGATGGTATGGACCCGATGATCCGGTCTCGCTGGACAATGTCAAACAGGCGGGTGCCACCGAAGTCGTCTCGGCGCTGCATCACATTTATGACGGTTCGCCGTGGAGTGACGCCGACATTGCCGCCCAGAAGGCAAAGGTCGATAGGGCTGGATTGATCTGGTCTGTTGTTGAAAGCATTCCTGTGCACAACCAGATCAAAATCGCAGGGCCGGATCGGGCGCGCTACATTGGTTGGTACAAGGATACGATCCGTGCGCTAGCGCGGCAGGGTATCAAGACCATCTGTTACAACTTCATGCCGGTCGTAGACTGGACCCGCACCGATCTGACCTATCGCATGCCGTCGGCCGGCTATGCCTTGCGCTTTGACGCGGTGGATTTCGCGGCTTACGACTTGTTCGTTCTGCAACGGCCCCGGGTGTCGCAAGATTACTCCAGTGCCCGGATTGCTGCCGCCGAGGCGCGCTTCATACGGTTGACCGAAGACAATATTTCCCGCATCGAACGCAATCTGATTGCCGGCCTGCCAGCGAGCGAGCGCAAGTTCGACCGTAAAAGCTTCCTTGATGCGCTGCTCGAGTATGACGGAATGACGGGCGATGACCTGCGCGCCAATCTGCGGCATTTCCTGAACGAGATTGTTCCAGTGGCCGAGGACAGCGGCATCCAGCTTTGCATCCATCCCGATGACCCGCCGTTCAGCCTGTACGGCTTGCCGCGCGTGGTCTCAACCGCCGCCGACGTGCGCTCGATCTTTGCTTCGCCCGGCCGTCCGGCGAATGGTCTGACCTTCTGCACCGGTTCGTTTGGCGTAAGCGCCGACAATGATCTGGTGGCGATGATCCGCGAATTCGGGCCGCGCATTCATTTCGTCCACCTGCGCAATGTGACGCGCGAAGCCGATGGCTCGTTCCACGAAGCCGATCACCTTGGCGGATCGACGGATATGCCAGCAGTGGTCATTGCGCTGATGCAAGAACAAAAGCATCGCAAGCAGGCGGGCCGGGTGGACTGGCAACTGCCGATGCGCCCCGATCACGGCCATCTGCTGGCCGATGACATTGGCAAGACGCGGATCAATCCGGGCTATTCGCTGATCGGGCGGCTCAAGGGCCTGGCCGAGCTGCGCGGCGTGATGCACGGCGTTGCGGCGATGGCCGCAGGGCAAAACTAGGAAAAGCAACACCATGACAACATTTGCAGACGACACCGCGCTTTTCGCCGCCATGCGGAGCAAGCTGTTCACCGCCGTGGTCGGCGATATCTTGGACACGATGGGGCTCTTGCACCAATTTTTGCCGCCCAACATCCGCGCGCTGCGTGAAGACATGGTGACGATCGGGCGGGCGATGCCGGTGCTGGAGGCCGACTTTTTCGCCGTCTCCGAAAGCGGTGGCCATGCCGCGATCAGCGCCAAGCCCTTCGGTTTGGTCTTCGAGGCGCTCGATAGCCTGAAACCGAACGAGATCTACGTGGCTTCCGGCTCGTCCCCCCGCTATGCGCTTTGGGGAGAGTTGATGTCAACGCGCGCCTTGCATCTCAAGGCCGCAGGCGCGGTAGTTGACGGCTATTGCCGTGACAGCGGCGGCATTCTGGCGCTGAATTTCCCGACCTTCTGCTACGGCTCTTACGCGCAGGATCAGGGACCGCGCGGCAAGGTGGTGGACTACGGCGTTCCCATTGAAATAGGCGGCATTCGCATTCGCCCCGGCGACATTCTGTTTGGCGACCGCGATGGCGTGCTGGTGATCCCCCGCGAGGCCGAGAAAGAGGCGATCACGCTTGCTTTTGAGAAGGCCACTACTGAAAACAAGGTGCGGCTGGCCATCGAAGCCGGGATGAGCACAGTTGAAGCGTTCGAGCGTTTTGGCGTCATGTAATAACGCAACCTTGGGGTTCCATGACCACCACAAACAGCAAAAGCCTGTCATGGTCACATGGCGTCGCCAGCCTGGAGACCTTAGGCGCCATGTTGGGCCCTACGCTGTTCGTGCTGGCGGATGGGCGGCAGATAGCACCCTTCCACATCGCGCCTTGGTTTGAGAGCGGCGAGGCCGCAGACCAGCCCGGCATCCTGCAACGCCTACGCGGGGAGTGGCCGTGCGTGCCGTTTGGTACCGCCGCTGACCGGGCAGCACTTGGCGGCTGGCCCGCGTCACGCGCTGCAGGTGAGCCTGACCCGCGCCCGCATGGCTTCGGGTCTAACCATCACTGGCATTGGCTTGAGACCACCGGCCCGGAGCTGGCCTTGGCGATTGATTACCCCGCTGCCCATCCGGTCTCGCGGCTCGAACGCCGGGTGCAACCGGTGGCCGGCAAAGCCGCCATCGAATTTGAACTCACCGTCCATACGCGCCGGGATTGCATCTTGCCCATCGGCTTGCATCCGATTTTCCGTCTGCCCGCCGAAGCTGGTATGATGCAGCTGGAAATCGCGGCCGGGGCGGGTGCCACATTTCCCGGCCAGGTCGATCCGTCTTCGATCTTCTCCCCCGGCCAATTCGTTGACGATTGGCGCGCCGTTGCCCTGAATGACGGCACAATCCTTGATCCCAGCCGTCTGCCTTTGGCACAGCACACCGAAGACCTGTTGCAGCTCCTGAATGCGGGCGGTCACGCCGCCTTGCACAATCGGGCGGAGAACTACCGCGTCCGCCTTGATTGGAACGCCACCGATTTCCCCGGCCTGCTGCTGTGGTTCAGCAATTTTGGCCGCCAGCATGCGCCGTGGAACGGGCGACATCTGGCGCTTGGGGTAGAGCCGGTCTGCGCGGCGTTTGATCTTGGCTGCCAGGTCTCATCGTCCCCGAACCCGATCAGCGCCCGGGGAAACCCGACCGCGCGCACTTTTCGTGCGGGCGAGGTCTTTGTGACCCGCTACCGCGTAGCCGTCGATCCGGCTTGACCCTTTGCCAATGGAAACCGCCATGCCCCAGACCGCACACCGTATCTGTCTGATCGGCGAAGTAATGATCGAGTTGCCCGGCATCTATGCCATTGAGCTGGATGCAAAAGGCGAGCGGTCATTTCGCTATTGGCGCACGGCCTCGGCAGCCAGGCGGCTGTTTTCCGAAGGCGTGCCGGGGCTGGCGGCGCTCGACGGGGCGGATGCGGTGTTTTTGTCGCTGATCACTCTTGCGATTTTGCCCGAGATTATATGCGATGTACTGATCGCAAAACTGGCGGAATTGCGGGCGCAGGGTTGTCTTGTCGCTTTTGATTCCAACTACCGCCCAGCGCTCTGGCAGAACAAGGTGCAGGCTCAGCTTGTCTGTTCCCGGATGTGGGCTGCCACAAACATTGCTTTGCCGTCACGCGGCGATGAGGTCAAACTCTGGCCCGGAGAGACTGTTCCGGAAATCCTGGACCGATTGACAGCCTTCGGCGTGGCCGAGATCGCTTTGAAGGACGGACCTCGGGGACCGTTGATCTGGCAAGGACGCCGGGTGCATACCGGACCTTTCAAAGCTGTGGAACGTGTCGTGGATACTTCGGGGGCTGGGGACGCGTTTAATGCTGGTTATCTTGCCGCCCGGTTGTGTGGCAGTGCGCCAGAACACGCGGCGCGGCAGGGTCATGAGTTGGCCGTCCATGTGATTGGGCATCGGGGGGCTATGCCATTCGGGCCGGAGACCTGAGCGTGACGCCGTGAGGTCATTTCCACCCGCCCAGCCGCGGTCTTGTGGGCAAAGCGATGCATGAAGGCCAAGGGTCAGCTAAAGCATGTGGTGACCTTCCTCTGGTTCTGTCGCCGACTTTCAGAGTCGGTCACCCGCTGGCGCGCGAGCAGTCTTGGCGAGGAAATACCTTGTTCTGATGTAGGTAGTGATGATTTCATACACGGGCACACTTGCCCCAACCGACCTAATGCCGTTCGCGATATTCTTCCATGGCCGCATCAGACTGCAGCGCCGCTCAACGGCCCGCTTCAAAATAGAGGCTGATGTCCAGTCACACAATGGATTCCGCCGCCGCCGCCAGCAATCGGGTCGATATTCAGCTGGACAATTTTGCGAAGGGGATAGAGACCGGCAAGCAGATTGCGGCAATAACTGTCTCCGGCACTATCGCCGAACTGTGGGGCGATGACTGCGCCCTTCACTGCAATGAAGTTGATGTAGCCTGGGGCCCAGTCGTGGTTGCCCTGGCTGAACTTGGTTTTCCGCTAGGTGCGCGGTGGCGGCAGGGTATGAACCTGCAATTTTCGGCCGCCGGCATCGGTTGCGGATTTCAGGATGTCCAGATGGCGGCGGGTCACGGCATAGTCATAGGATTTGGGGTCGTTGTCGAGGTTGGCTATCACCACGCCGGGCCAGACGAAGCGGGCATAGAAGTCGATGTGAGCATCGGTGATGTCCATGTCTTTGATACCGGGCAACCAGATGATTTTGCGCAGGCCAAGATTGGCTTTCAGTTCGGCCTCGACCTGGCTCTTGGTCCAGCCGGGATTGCGGTTGCCGTTGATCCAGCAACTCTCAGTCATGATGGCGGTGCCATGCCCATCGACTTCGACACCGCCGCCTTCCCCGGTCAACTTGCTGCGGATGAAGGTGGCGCTCGCCTTCAACGCCATGTTTCTTGCGACGGTGGCGTCGTTGGCATGCATTTGCTTGTCGCCCCAGCCTTTCCGACGCCGGTCATGACTTGCTCAGCACCACGCGGACCTTGATGCAGCAACTCGCAGCCGGCATCCGCCGATTGGATCAGTACGCCAAGCCCAACCAACTGATCGTGAACACCACTCCGGCTTTTGCCCGCCATTGGCTGCTGCCGCGCCTTCCAAGTTTCCAGGAGCACCATCCCGAAGTCGATCTGTGGCTGACCACTACTTTTTCCTCGCCGGTCATGGCGACCGAGGAAATCAACATAGCCATCCGCGACGATCTTTTCGTCCAGAGCGAGTGCAGGTTTGAAGTGTTATGCCATGATCGGCTGTTCCCAGCCTGCCAACCCTCGTTGTTGGCCCAACCTCATCAGCGGCGCGCGACGTTGCATGGCGAGCGCCACATGGACTGGAGCCATTGGGCCGTCGGAGGGGGCAACGACGTCGGCCAAATGAACAATGGCACCAATTTCTCCGATCCCGGCATGTTGCTGGATGCGGCCTGCACTGGACTTGGTATCGCGCTGGTGAGCGAACTGCTGAGCCGCCAGGCAGTTCGCGGCAATCTCTTGCAGCAGCTTTCGGAGCGCCGAATCCGCGGCCCGGACTGGGTATCGCTTGTCCGCCACGACAGTGAAAAGCGTCCCTCTACCCGTTTCTTTCATGATTGGATTCGCATCCAGCTTGGAGAAACCGAAGGGCTCGAAGGCCGGCATCCGCAAGAACCATCAAACTCCATGCCTGCATAGAAGCTGGGCTCATCGCTTGGTACTGCGAGATTGCCGCTGCAAGTGCGCTCTGGTAACAATCGCGCCGAGGGAGCATTCCATTTATGGGCTGAACGCTCTTCCTGTTGCCGCAAGTACGACTGGATGTGTCCGGAACATGACCCCGTCCGACATCGCAAGGATCATTTCCGCCATTGGAAGCAATGCGTTTCCGGAAGCGTTGGCCGGGTTTCTCAAGAGCACCGCTAAGATCGATACGATTGTGATGTTGGCATACGGACAATATCAGCCCCCGGTCTCGCTCTATGACGACTGCCCGCCCGACAGGCGTTTGAGAATAGTCAGTTCCTACATCGCCGGCGCCTATAAGCTTGATCCGTTTTATTTGAGCTGCGTTTCCCGGGCCGAGCCGGGGCTCTATCGGTTGAGAACTCTAGCGCCTGACCACTTCAGCCGCTCGGATTACTATCGCACCTACTACAAACAGATCGGCATCGTTGACGAGCTCGGCTATTTTGTCCGGTTGGAAGCTGGGATCTACGCCGTCATCTCGCTTGGCAGATACCGGAGCGAAGGCGAATTCAGCAGGAAGGCGCTCGAAGACTTGCTGGAGGTTGAGCCGGTGGTGCGCAGTTCGGTGGCGCGCAATTGGCGCTCATTGTCGTTCCAGGTTCCCACCATGCCCGATCTTCCATCCGGCCTCTTGGCAGTGCTCACGGAACGGGAGCGCGAAATTGCACTCATGGTCTTGCGCGGCTATTCGAGCGAAGCCATCGCATTGAATTTTGGCATCAGCCGTCAAACGATCAAGGTTCACCGGCGAAATATCTATGGAAAGTTGCGGATTTCGTCTGCCACCGAATTGTTCCGGCTCTATATGAGCCAGCTTGGATTGATTGACGGCGGCTAGCACCCGCACCGCATGTGAGATCACATCGAAGATTGTGACACATCGCCGTAACCCCTGGGGGGTATGCCTCTCCAGGTGTGCCGGCTCTAGTCCTCGCCCCATGTTATTCGGAGCACGGAGTATCATGGCGGAACTCAACATCGACGGCGAGCGCCTCTGGGCGTCTCTCATGACCATGGCGGAAATCGGTGCAATCCCGAATAATGGATGCCGCCGGTTGGCGCTGTCCGGCGAAGATGGAGAAGCCCGCCGCTTGTTCAAGGCATGGTGCGAGCAGGAAGGCCTGTCAGTACGAATGGACAGGGTGGGCAATATTTTTGCCCGGCGCGAGGGTGCGCGGCCGGAACTGCCGGCCATTTGCATCGGCAGTCATCTCGATACGCAGCCGAATGGCGGCCGGTTTGACGGCGTGCTTGGCGTCCTTGCCGGTCTCGAAGTTGTGCGAACGCTCAACGAGCAGGGCGTCGAAACCGATCATCCCATCGCAATCGCGGTTTGGACGAATGAAGAAGGCTGCCGATTTTCGCCTGCCATGCTGGGCTCAGGCGTGTTTTCGGGATCGATCGCCTTGCCGGACGCTTTGGCGGCAAGGGACGCCCATGGCAGGGCGCTCGGCGAAGAGCTGGTTCGGATCGGTGCGAACGGAACTGACGAGGTAAAGCCGGATGAGTTCGCGGCGTACCTGGAACTTCACATCGAGCAGGGACCAATCCTGGAGGATCTTGGCAAGTCCATTGGCGTTGTCACCGGGGCGCAGGGGATTCGCTGGTATGACACTACGATCGACGGAACGGCCTGCCATGCCGGTCCCTTCCCGATGGACCGGCGCGATGATCCGTTGTTGCCTGCGGCTCATATCATACAAGGGGTAAACTTCCTCGCGCGGACCCATCAAGATGCGCGCGGAACAATCGGTGAATTCGCGGTTGAGCCCGCGTCCCGCAACGTGGTGCCCGGCCGAGTGCGGCTGACCATCGATCTTCGCCACCACAGCGGCAAGATACTTGATGAGATGCACGCCGGGCTGCAGTCGATGATCGACGATATCAGGCGCGAATTCCCCAGGCAGAAGATCAAGCTCACCGAAGTATGGCACAGCCCGCCGGTGCATTTTGATGACGGGCTGGTCAAGGCGGTTCGCAGTGCAGCTGTGCGATGTGGAGCAGATCATATGGATATCGTTTCCGGAGCCGGACACGATGCCGTCAACTTGGCCAGGGTTGTTCCCACCGCCATGATCTTCGTTCCGTGCCGCGGCGGGATAAGCCACAACGAGGCCGAATATGCCGAGCCTCGGCATGTTGCCGAGGGCGCCAATGTTCTCCTGCATGCAGTACTCAATGTCGCTGGCAAGACGTTGGCAGGTGAAACGGATTCGCTGGCGAGAGCCGGCCTGCGCGCGCACCGGAATTTATCGTTCGATCTTCACCCAAAATGAAAGGGTAGGCACATCGTGTTGCCATCCTAGGCGGCGGCGCGGGTGGCCTGGAGCTTGCCATTCGGCTGGGCCGCCGCTTTCGCCGCGAAAAATACGGCACAAAGTTCGAAGTAACGCTGGTTGACCGGCCGCTGACCCGTGTCTGGAAGCCGCTCTAATATGATTCAGTTGCGAACGTCTAACGGAGGGAACCCAACAACTCGCCCGCAGTCTGGAACATAGCGGCCCTGCCTTGGACATCGCCAGACCGATCCGCGAATGACCCACTGCGGCAATCGGTTGCGATGCTTTGAGTCTTGAGGTAAGTAGATGGGTATCTCAACCTATCAGACGTGCCATGTCAATCCGCGATGACTTGCAGGCTCTGTTTGACGTTTACGCCGCCGCCTATCGGGCCGGCGATGCGTGTGCTTGCGCGGCTGTGTTTGCCCCCGAAGGGGAATTGTATTCTCCTTACGCACCCCCGGCTCGCGGCCGCTCAGCCATAGAGGCGCTGCATGGCATCTGGACCCAAGGCGGAGGCGGCGGCAAACAACTCAGCATTGTTGATGCGGGCAGTTCAGGTGATCTGGCGTGGTGTCTGGCCACTTTCTCGGAAGGTCAGGTCACAGGAGACGGCACATCACTCAACATCCTTGAGCGCCAAGCCGACGGAAAATTGCAAGTACGCATCTGTAGCTTGACCAGCGGCGAGCCCCAGGAAAATGGCTGAGACACTTTCCAAACCTCGCCGGGATCGGCAATCGGCCAAGGCCAAGACACGACCTTTTCATACTCTGTGACGTCCTGACCCGCGGCGTTCGCGCACGCCTGCTGCTGCACAAAAGCGGATATTGAACTGGCTCGCGACTATCATTCAGCCTCGCTGGCAAGCCAGTTCCAGACATCTTTTGTAATGGGGTCTGCAAGTTCCTTGGCGGTGGTTGAAGCAAACCATGACTGGCCGGTTTCCAAGGCCTCGGTGACCGGCCGGACCAACCGCCCCGCGGCTATGGCATCGGTGGCAAGCGGCAAGCTCGCCAGCGCCACTCCGAGGCCAAGCTCGGCGGCGGTAAGGGCGAAGTCACTGTCGCTAAAGTCGAGGCCGGCGGATATGTCGCCGGATTCAATGCCAGCCTGTTCGAACCAGTCGCCCCATCCCTCGGTCCGCTCGTCGTGGATCAGCGTGAAATTCAGAAGTTCGGCGGGATCGTTGAGTGGTCCTGGCAACAATCGGGGGGAGATCACCGGTGCCAACACGTCACGAACCAGCATCTGGCTGTGCCTTGCCTCGTCCGCGTCTCTCTCGCGCACGATCGCAATGCTGACTTCCATGTCGTCGAAGTCGACGGCAATTCCCGACGTGTCGATCCATGGATCGCACTTTGGAACTGCATGGCGCAACTGATGAAGCCGCGGCATGAACCAGCGCGCGGCAAAATCGCGGGGCGCATAGACAATCACACTGCCAGGCTTGCGATAGGGCGCCAGCCGGCGATAACCGCCCTCCAGCTGATCCAGTGACTTGCCGACACTGCGCTGGTAATCGCGGCCCGCATCGGTCAACCGGATCGTGCGGCCATGCCGGAGAAACAAAGGTTGGCCAATTCTTTCCTCCAGCAGGCGCATCTGGTGACTGATGGCGGATTGTGTCAGCCCCAACTCGTCGGCAGCACGGCCGAAGCTGCCCAGCCGGGCCGCGGCCTCGAAGCCAAGAAGATACTGCAGGGGTGGAACGTTACGAAATCGCCTCATGTGAATGGCATTCATATATTGGAGAAGTGCTTCTCATTTGCTTTACGCCCGTCGGATGGCAGAATCCATCCAGGATGTAAGCAATTCCATGTGTAAAATCGCATATCTTCGGAGCCGGCATGACGCAGACAAATCTCGATCAGGATTTCCACAAGGCCACTAAAGTGAATGACAGTCAATTGGACGGATTTTTTCGCCGGCCTGCCGAGTTCGAGGCGCATGACCGCACCTGGATGATCTGGCCGCACCGGAGCGACCTTTATGGAGACCGCCTGGCGCCCATGCAGCGGGAATACGCCGAGATCGCCGGGGCGATTGCGCAGTTCGAACCCGTGAACGTCATTGCCCACCCGGATCACGTTGAAACTGCCCGGCGCTCGCTCGGCAACAAGGCAACCGTTATTGCTTTGCCGGTTGACGATTTCTGGATGCGCGATTGCGGGCCGACGTTTCTGGCCAGCAAGGATGGTGGCCTTGCCGGTATCTCATGGCGCTTCAATGCCTGGGGCGGCAAGCACTCGCCGTGGGACAAGGACGACGAGCTTGCCGGGCACGTGCTGGAGTTGGAAAAGGCGCAGTTACGCAAGTCCTGGCTGGTTTGCGAAGGCGGCTCGCTGACGTTTGATGGCGAGGGCACGCTGATCGTCACCGAGACCAGCATTCTCAACCCGAATCGCAATCACGGCGTCAACCAGGCGCTGGCCGAATCCGAACTCAAGGCCATGCTCGGGGTTGAAAAAGTTGTGTGGCTGCCAGGCGATCCGATGGACCGGGAGACCGACGGCCACATCGACGGCATGTGTACATTCGTCCGTCCCGGCACCGTGTTGTTCGAGATCAATCCCGATCCATCCGATCCGCACAGCCGGATTCTGAAAGAGAATCTCGCTTGCTTGCGCGGCCAAACCGATGCGCGTGGCCGTAGATTCGAGGTGCTGCCACTGATAGAAGCCATTGACGCGGAGGTGACCAGCAATGTCTTCTGCCGCTCCTACATCAATTTCTACATCGCAAACGGCGGCGTGATCGTGCCGGGCTATGGCACGGCCAGCGACGCGGTCGCTTGCGAAGTCATCGCCGCCGCCTTCCCGGACCGGAAAATCGTTCAGGTTCGAGTCAATGCGATTGCCGCGGGCGGCGGCGCCATTCATTGCATCACCCAGGAGCAGCCGGCTGCAGGTGTTGGCACGAAGACAGCATAGGCAATGATGACCAGGCGCAGCGCTTTCGGACTCGCCCTTGCGGGCCTCGGCTCGGCTCTGTTTGGCAGGCCGAAGGCCTTGGCAGATGACATGCCAGGCTCGGCCAAAGCCGCGGGGTTCCACATGCCGCTGGAATCTGACCCGCACCTGCGCACCTACATGCAATGGCCGGCACGCAAATCGATCTATGGCAGCCGCGCGGCCCTGGGTGATATCCGCGAGAATATCGCACGCATCGCCAACAGCATCGCGAAATTTGAGCCTGTCGTCATGCTGGCACGGCCCAATCAGATTGAGAATGCGCAAGCACAGCTTCATCAGGGCGTCGAGCTGTGGCCGATCGAGACCGAAGACCTGTGGTGCCGGGATTCCGGCCCGGCATTTGTCATGAATGGCGCAGGCGCGCTCGCGGTCAGCGAACTCAACTTCAATGGCTGGGGCGGGAAGCAGACCCACAAGGATGATGGGCGCATCGCACGGCGCGTGGCGGAGAAACTCGGCCTTGCTGTTTTCGATAACGGCGTCGTAGGCGAAGGCGGCGGCGTGGAGGTCGATGGCATGGGGACGGCCCTTGCCCACGCGAGTTCATGGGTGAACCGCAACCGCAATCAGGGTTCGCAAGCGGAAGTGGAGCGCCTGTTGCTCGACGCTGTGGGTGCCGAGAAGATGATTTGGGCACCGGGCGTGAAGGGCGCCGATATTACCGACTATCACATCGACGCGCTGGCCCGCTTCGTGAAACCCGGGCAGGTGCTGATCCAGTTGCCGGGCAAGGCCGAACCCAGCGATCCATGGTCTATCGCCGCCTACGAAACCTACGAAATCCTGAAGAAGGCGCGCGATGCGCGAGGTCACAAGCTCGATATCGTCGTCATTCCCGAACCCGTCGATATCCGCTCTCGGCAGGAAGACTTCGTCGCGAGCTACGTGAACTATTATGTCTGCAATGACGCAGTGATCAGCGCTGAATTCGGCGACGACAGGGCCGATACGGAAGCCAAACGCATTCTTGAGCTGCTCTACCCCGGCCGCGAAGTCTTGAGTCTCAATACCGATTCCGTCGGCGAGGTGGGCGGCGGCATCCACTGCTCGACACAGCAGCAACCTGCGACGGTCGAACCGGATTTGGAGAGCAGGTCCGAGAGGAGCGCACCATCGCCGGTCAGAGCGGATTCATAATCCGGCGGGAATGAAACCCATCCTCATGCTCTCTGTCTGCGCCCTCGCGCTCTCGGCCTGCGCCAGCAAGGACGTCTCCTCCACCTTCGCCAACCAGCCCTTCGTCGAAGCCAAGGTGATCGATGAGCCCTTGGGTCCGGTCGAGGCTGTGGAGAAGGTGAAGCCTCTGCCTCCGCCGGAAGGTATTGTTGATGTAGCGGCCTTTCCGCCGCGCTTGCGCCCGCCAGTTTCCTGAAGGTAGCTTGACGATCACTGGCATTCGTGCGCACTCCTCGAAAAATCCGTGTGCGCTATGGGTGCAGTAAGGCAACGAAATGTGAATGAAACCCCAGAAATCATGTGCCAACGAGTCCACACGGCCACTGTTTGTTCTCTCGCGACATAAAGGTAAACCATTGAATTACAAGGGAAAAATCTTCGCTATTGCGCCCATGATGGACTGGACCGACCGCCATTGCCGGTATTTTCACCGCCAGTTGACCAGCCATGCTTTGCTTTACACCGAGATGGTGACGGCCCAGGCGATCAGGCATGGCGCCCGTGACAGGCTTCTGGGGTTCGATCAGCGTGAACAGCCTGTCGCCCTGCAGATTGGCGGCAGCGATCCAGCACTCCTCGCCGAGGCCGCAAAGTGGGGCGAGGACTTCGGCTATTGCGAAATCAATCTCAATGTTGGCTGCCCGTCGGACCGCGTCCAGTCGGGCCGTTTCGGCGCCTGTCTGATGGCCGAGCCGGAACTGGTGCGCGACTGTATCGGTGCCATGCGTGCCGCGGTGAACATCCCGGTGACCGTCAAATGCCGCATCGGCATCGATGATCAGGATGGCGAGGAGGATTTCGAGAACTTCATCGCCACTGTCGCGCAAGGCGGCTGCACCACCTTCATCGTGCATGCCCGCAAGGCCTGGCTCAAGGGCCTGTCCCCTAAGGAAAACCGCGACATTCCGCCGCTCAACTATGACCGCGTCCACCGCCTGAAGCAGGCCCATCCGGACCTGACCATCATCCTCAACGGCGGCTTGACGAGTCTCGCGGAGGCGGAGGCCCAACTGCCCTTCGTCGACGGCGTGATGCTTGGCCGCGCCGCCTATCACACGCCGTGGATCCTGCATGACGCCGATCGGCGCTTCCATGGCACGGTGCCCGAACAGGTTTCGCCCCTGGCCATCGTCGAGCGCATGCGGCCCTACATTGCCGGGCAACTGGCGCGCGGCGTGTGGCTGCAGCACGTGACGCGCCACATGCTGGGACTGTTCCATGGCCTGCCCGGTGGCAGGCTCTGGCGCCGCGTCCTGTCGGAGGAGGCAACGAAACCGGGCGCCGGACTGGGTGTTTTGGACCGCGCCATGGCCGAAGTCGCCTCGCGCCTGGCGCCGCCGCTGCTGGCCGCCGAATAGAGTCTTGCCCGCCCCCCTCACTCTGGTGTTAAAAGGCCGTTCAAAGGGGATTGAGATGAACATTCTTTGTCGACGGATCGCCATCGCCGGTTTTGGCCTCTGGGCCGCGGTGTCGGCGGCGCAGGCCCAGGTGGGCAACGACCACGACGGCGACGACTGCAGAGTATTCGTCGATGACAGCGAGGGCGAGGGGCGCTTCGCCACCGATGTTTGCTCGACGGCGTATCTGAGCCGCCAGAGTTCGATCCGCGTGGCGGGCGTGCTCCAGCAGGTCCTGCGGAACAGCTTTGGCTTTGGCCCCGCCACCGTCGAGCCCGCCGGATTGTCCGGCCTCATTGCCGATGATGCGGCAAGGCGCCTGTCGCCGTCCACCATCTTCATCACCCCAACCGCAGCCGATGCCGCAGCGGCGGAGGCCCTGACGACCAGGCTCAATGTCTGGGCCGATGGCCGCGTGCTGTACACCGACTATGTCAGGGAGGCGGGTGATCTTGACGGCCCCACGGTGAGCCTGCTGGCCGGTTTCGACTACAAGCTGACCAGCAAGCTGACCTTGGGCCTTCTTCTGTCCACCGACAATTCCCAGTTCGAAAGCGCCATCAACGATCTCAACAGCAGGAGTATCGGCGCCGGACCCTATATGGGACTGGTTCTGTCCGACAACCTGGTGCTCTCCGCCAGTCTCATCGGTTCGCGGATCAATTCGGACCAGGCCTTTGGCCTTCTGGATTTCGACACCAGCCGCGTCCAGGCCTCGACCGGGATCAATGGCTACTGGTACAAGGACACCTGGCGCTTCAATCCCGGCGTGACGCTTTCCTTGTCGAAGGATTGGGAGGAGGAGCAGAATGGCTTCATTGGCGACCGCACCATTGAGTTGGGCCTCCTGACACCATCGCTGCAGATTGGCAACACGCTGCAATTGTCCGATACGGTGACGATGGAACCCTGGGCAGGCTATGCCTTTGACTGGACCTTCCACAACAGAACCCACTCGCCCGAACTTGGCACCATCACCTACAGCAACATCGACCTGAGGCTGATGGGCGGCCTGAATTTCGGACTGGGCGGCAACGCCCAACTGGCCATCACCGGAGAAGCCGGAGGCCTGTTTCTCGGTGAACTCGATTCCTACAGCATCGAAGCCAACCTGGCCGTGCAGTTCTAGGGCAAAGTGAACGCGGCGGTTGCGCGTGAGCGGTCACCCCTCTACCTGAAGCCTGCCCCTGCGCCCGCCCCGCCGCGTTTTGCGTAAGGTAAGATTGGCCACCCGCTCCGGCAACAGGTGCATCACACCCCGCCGCTCATCCGCCGTCATGCCCAGCCAATCGCCGATTTCGCCGCGCGTGCGCCCGCAGCCGATGCAGAAGCCTGACTCGGGGTCGACGACGCAGATCATGATGCAGGGCGTCTCGATGGCGGGCAGATGGGGCGCATTCATGGGGCGCAGGATAACCTCCTGTCCGGCAGGCCGGAAGACGGAAGCGCCGCTTGCATGGCGAAAAACGTCTAGTCCTTGAGGTAGAGGATGCCGTCCTCGATTTTGAAACTGCCGAGCCGGCTGAGGAAGCTCATGCCCAGCAGCGTGCCCCTGAGCGCCCCTTCCGGCAGCACCAGACCGTCGACATCTTCCACCTCGAGGCCCTCGATGGCGATCCTGTCGATCTTGACTCGCGCCGCCTGGGCCACGCCATTGGCCGTCGACACCGGCACGTTGAAATCGAGGCTGCCGGGCCTGAAGCCGGCATTGCGGGCGTCTTCGTAGCTCAAGGCCACCGCCGTGGCGCCGGTGTCGACCAGCACCATGATGGCGGTTCCGTTGATATCGGCCGAGGTCACGAAATGACCGCCCTGATTGGCTTTCAACTCGGTGACCGCCATCAGCTTGAGCGCCGGTTCCCCGGCGAGTGCGCCACTGGCGCCGAGGATGACCGCGATGGCGGCAAGACGTCCGATGCGCATCATGGTTGCTGACCTCTTCACGATTGCCACCGGATGCTGCCGCCCCCGTCCTGAAGATCGGGTCAAGAGGCCGGTCAAAACGCCGGCGATGGTAAAGAAAGCGTTGCGGCATAGACCGCCAGCATCGCCGTTTCCGCCATCACCTGGCCCGCCCCGCACACGTCGCCGGTTTGTCCGCCGATCTTGCGCATGGCAAGGCCCCGCACCATGGCCAAAACCAGCCCCGCCGCCACCAGCGCAAGAACGCCAGCCGCCGGCGCCAGAAGCAGGCTGCCGCTTAGCCCCGCACCCACGCCTCCGAGTGTGAGTGCGATCAGGGTCGTATTGCGGCTGGGCCGTCCAGCCATTACTGAAAGCCCATTGCTCCGTGCCGGCCTGGTGGCCCACAGCAGGTCCACCATGAGGGCGCGCGAAAAGGCCGCGGCCCCCGCCATCAGCAGGATGATGGAGAGCGGCGGCAGGTCGAGGAGGGCGGTCAGCAGCGAGGCCCGGCACATCAGGGCGAGGCAGAGCGTCAGCGTGCCATAGGCGCCGATCCGGCTGTCGCGCATGATCTCGAGGCGCTGTTCGCGGTCCCGTCCGCCGCCGAACCCGTCCGCCACATCGGCCAGCCCGTCCTCATGCAGCGCCCCCGTGAGGATGGCGCTCAGAGCGAGCGCCAGCCCCGCCGAAAAAAGATCCGGCTGACCGGCCAGAC
>JANPCA010000172.1:0-15489 GCA_031430715.1 Hyphomicrobiales bacterium
CCGGCCGTCGAACATCCCGACCAGCTCCTTGGTCACGTCCCGGCTCTGGTTGCGGACGTCGGAGTTTAACGCCAGATCGATGGCTTCGAGGCTCGGATAGCGGATGGCCAGCACCATCTCGTAATGGGGTTCGCTGCTGTCCGACTCGAACTGGCGCAGCACGCGCACTTCCTCGGCACCTGGAAACCGCCGCCACAGCGGAATGAGACGGTCCCGCACGAAGGCGGTGAAGGCTTCGTCATGACCGGACTTCACGCGGCCCTCGAAAAAGGCGCAGCGGATATACATTACGGAAACTCCCTCGGAAATAAGAAGGGCGCGGCTAGGCCCCCACACCGCGCCCCAAGTTCGGGCTTAAAAGCTACATCTTGCCCCAGATTTTTTTGTATTCGTCGCGGTAGCCATTGCCCGGATCGAAGGTGTTGTTCGGGCCGCCATCGAATTCGACATTGGCCTTGGTCACCACATGCAGCGGCGACACGTAGCCCGACCAGGCTTCACCGGCCAGCGCCCGGTTCAACTCGTCGACGAGTTGCCAGCCCTGCAGGTTCAGGGGCTCGGCAACCGTCGCCGCCTGATACTGCCCGGCCCGGATACGTTGATAGGCCGATTCGGAGCCGTCGCCGGCCGAGACATTCGTCGGACGTCCGGTGCCCTCGATGCCGGCGGCCGAGAGCGACGGACCCATGAAGTCGAAATAGAGATCGTTGATGGCCAGCGAGTGGGTCCACTTGTCGCCATGGCGCTGCAAGAGCGACGTGGTGAGCTGCGGCATGCGCTGGGAGGTTTCGGCAATCGGCGTATCGACCCATTCGACCGAGGTACCGCCCAGGCTCTCGATCACTTCCTGCATCTTCTTCGCCTTGGCGATGGCGATGGCATAGGTCGAATCGGTGAAGTACACGCAGCCGGGCTTGCCGCCGGCATCGATATAGGCCCACATGGCGGCGGCGGTCGACACCTGCATCGGGTCGGTGGTCACATTGGCGAAGATGCCGAGGTCCGGCACCGGGCCGATGTTGGGCGAGGAGTGCCACGAGACGACGGCGATCTTGGCGGCCTTGGCGGCCTCCATGGCCGGGGCCTGTTCGACGGAGTCAAACCCGTTGATGATGATGCCCTGCGGATTGAGCGCCATGGCCTGGCCGAAGGCCGCCGTGCGGCCCGCCACCGATCCGGCACCGTCCAGCACCTTCACCGTCCAGCCGATAGCGGCGGCCGCTTCCTCGACACCCTTGGTGGCACCAAGGATGCCGCCGTTCTTCATGTCGCCGCCGAGGACGACGATGGTCTTGTCGCTTTGCGCCTTGGGGCCGGTGGTGGGGCCGTCCCACTTGTCGACCTTCATGGCGTATTTGTCGACGATGGCCTGGGCGTCTTCCATCGCGCCTGCCATTGCAATGCGGGTCAGCACCGGCACGGATAGTCCGAGCGCCATGCCCCTCAAGAGTAGTTGTCTGCGATCCATGGTTTTCTCCCTTTGCTTGGTTGCTTATGTCTTGGTTGATACGGGCGCCGGTGCCTTCTGGGCGGCACCGCGCTTTCTTTGCGCGTAGCCCGCGATGCCGATGGCAACGAGGAGCGTCACGCCATTGAAGAGCGGTTCGACCCAGAACGAACCGCCGAACTGCTGAATGCCGGAAATGCCGACCGCCAGGATGATGACACCGACCAGCGTGCCCCAGACATTGACGCGCCCGGGCTTGATGGTGGTGGAGCCGAGGAAGGCGCCGACGAGAGCAGGTAGCAGATATTCAAGCCCGACGCTGGCCTGGCCGATGCGCAGCTTGGAGGCCAGCAGCACGCCGGTGAGTGCCGTCAGCGTGCCGGACGCGATGAAGGCGCCCATCACATAGCGCCGCACTGGAATGCCGTTCAGGGCGGCTGCTTTGGGGCTGGCGCCGATGGCATAGAGATAGCGGCCAAGCGGCAGGTATTCGTAGATCAGATACATGGCAACGGCGATCATCAGCACATAGTAACCAGTGATCGGCAAGCCGAAGATCATGGTGGAATTCAAGGCATAGAAACCATCGGGCACCACGCCCACCACTTGGCGGCCGCCGGTGTGCCACAGCGCCAGCGCGTAGAGCACGGTGCCGGTGCCGAGTGTCGCAATGAAGCTGTCGATCTGGGCAACTTCGACGAGGAAGCCGTTCAAGACGCCCATGAGCGCGCCAAGGCAGAGGACGATCAGGACCGCGATGGGCCACGGGATGCCGTACATGGTTTGGAGACTGATGGCGAGGATGTGCCAGAGCACGATGCCATAGCCCACCGTCAGGTCGATGCGGCCCGCACTCATGGGGATCATGGCGGCCAGCGACAGGATGGCGATGATCGCCTTGTCGGAGACGATGGATCGGGTGTTGAGGAGCGTCGGGAAGGTCGAGGGCAGCATGATCGAGAAGAAGACGATCAGCAGCAGCATCAGAATGACGAGGCCATAGACCGGCACGAGGCGGGCGATCTTGCCGCCAATACTGTGCTGGCGCAATTCGTGGCGGGTGGGCTCCAGGGCATTGGACTGGATTGACTGCATGGTCAGGCGGCCTCGGACGCGGATGCGGCGTGGATGAGCGACTGGGTGGTGAGGTGTTCGCCTTCCAGTTCGGCGACGATCGCGCCACGCGAAAACACCAGGGCGCGATGGCAGATGTGGGCCACCTCCTCGAAGTCGGTCGAGACGACGATGACGGTCAGGCCGCTCTCCAGCGCCTTGCCGATCAGCCGGTAGATTTCCGACTTGGCGCCGACATCGACGCCCGCCGTCGGGTCCTCGGCGATCAGCACGCGGCGCCCGGTGGCCAGCCAGCGGCCAACCACGACCTTCTGCTGGTTGCCGCCTGACAGGGCCTCGACGGGAAGATGCGGATCGTTGGGCCTAAGACCCACGTCCTGGCCGATGGCGCGGGCCTGTTCCGCCTCCATGCCCGGCGACAGGAAGGACATGAGGGTGCGGCCGATGGCCCAGGGGTTGATGAAGGTGTTCTCGCGGATCGTGAGCGAGAGCGCGACACTCTCCTCGGTGCGGTCACGGGCGACGAGGCCGATGCCCTGGTTGAGGGCGGCTTCGGGCGACGAGAGATCGAGCGTCCGGCCGTCGAGCATCACGCTGCCTGCATGGGCCATCGCACCGAACAGGCAGCGGCCGATGGCCTCTTGGCCCGCACCGCGCAAGCCGACGAGGCCAAGCACTTCGCCTTGCCGAGCTGCAATCGAAACAGGACCGGCGCCGCTGGCGACGATGCTCGAAGCCTGAAGTGTTACCGCGCCGTCGCGGCGGGGGGCGCGGTGATAAAGCTCCTTCACCTCGCGGCCGACGATGAGGCTCACCAGTTCAGACGGCGTGGTATCGCTAACAGAACGGTCCCCCACCAGGCGCCCGTCACGCAGCACCGCGACCCGGTCGGCGAGCTTGAAAATTTCGTCGAGACGATGCGAGACGTAGATCATGCCGGTGCCGCGGGCCTTGAGCGAGCGCAGCACGGCGAAGAGCCGTTCCACCTCGTCGGCGGGAAGGCTGGCGGTCGGTTCGTCGAGCACCAGAACATCGGCCTCGGCGGCCAGCGCCCGGGCAATGGCGACGAGGGATTTCTCAGTGCGGCTCAGGTCATTGACGCGGCGTGACGGATCGAAATCGCAGCCCACCAGTTTCAGAGCCTTTTCGGCGCGGGCCTCGGTGGCGGGCCAGTCGATGAACGGGCCCTTGCGCGAATAGCCCTGCGCCAGGCCGACATTTTCGCCGACCGTCATCCATTCGATGAGGCCCAAGTCCTGATGAATGAAGGAGACGCGCTGTTTCTCGTGGGGCTGTGGCGGGCGGTGGGCGTAAGCCTCGCCCTTGAATAGAATTCGGCCTTCCTCAGGCGTGTGGATGCCGGCAAGGCATTTGATGAGGGTGGATTTGCCGGCGCCATTCTCGCCCAGCAGTGCGAGGATTTCACCCGGCGCCAGAGCGAGCGACACGGCGTCCAGCGCCGTGGTGCCGCCAAAGCGCTTGGTAATCCCCTCGAATGCGACGAGCCTCGCGTCCAACCCGATCCTCCCCTGTGGCGGCCGGGTTTAACCCAACTCGATGTTATCGATAACATCATACGGCGGGTTTGATGCCGAGTCAACCGCTGTTCAGGCCGGCTATCTCCGCTGGAACTCGATCACGCCGCCGGTCAGCGTCTCGTAGGCGTCGGAAGCGAGCCAGTCGCTGGCGGCGAGGCGATTGCGCGTCACCGCATCGAGAAAGGCGAGCCCTGCGGATTTCATCCATTCGCAATGCATGAGCTGGACGGCGGTGCCGCAGTTGCTGAGATTGACCGTGCTGTGAGTGACGCTGAGTAGCGTGTCGTAGGAAAGGAATTTCTTTCCCGCTGCCGAGCGGAGCCACGCCGTGGTGCGCGGCTCGCTCGGCTTGCCGTTGGTATCGCCCTTGCCGGTGAAGAAGATGAACGGCCGCTCGTCGATCAAATCGTAGCTCAGGCTGGTGAAGCCGCCGCCAAAGCCCGCATAGTCCGGGCCGCTGGTGGCGACGCCGAAGAAACCGATCGGCTCTTCGGTCTTCTGATCGTAGACGGGGCCGCCTTCGGTGAACCGCCGTGGCGCTCCGGAATTGGCGAGCACCACGTTTGAGCCGCCCGACCAGCCCGCCACCACCACCGCGCCGCTGTCCAGCAACCCGCTCAATGGCGGATGCAGGCCGGCAAGCTGCGGGAAGCGGCCGATGAGGAAATCCGTGTTCTCCGGGCCGTAGATTCTCGACGCGAAGAAATCGTTACAGGCGACCGGCGGAACATCGATGAGCGCGCAGACGGCGAGAAGCGCGGGCGTGACGGTGACGAGCAGAGCCCGCGAGGGGTTGATCACGACGTAGCCGTGCTCGGCCCACACTGTGGGCCAAGGCTGGGAGTTGGCTCTGAAACCGCAATTGTTGCAAGCGCCGCCGCCGTGATTGTAGATGACGACAGGCAGCGGACCCGTCGCCCCCACCGGATAGCGCACCCTGACCGGCAATTCATAACCGTTGCGTGCCGGATCGGTGAGAACGGTGTCGAAGACGGCGGTCGAGGGGAAGGTCAGCGCCGGCGTATAACCGCAGCCCGGCCGGGTCGCCGCGCCGCAGCCCGCCGGCAGCGGCGGGTGAGCTGCGGCACCGGCGGCCAGTCCACAGCCCGCCGCTAAAATCAAGGCCGCCGCAAATTGCTTCCAATTCATCTCGGTGCTCCATGAAATCGAATGACTTTTTCGCCGGCGGGTCAGCATACACCGCTCCGCTGTCATCGCAACATCGTACCTCGCGGTGACCGCCCGCGATTAGCCGCCGCGGTTGACGATCGAAGCGGTGGCGACCAGCTCGTCGAGGAGCGCCATGGTGGCGTGACCCGAACAGATGAAAGGATCGAGCACCGGCTTCTCGTGATACTTAAGAAGCAGGCCCGGATTGATCTTCGCGAGATCGACCTGGCCCATGGTCCAGCCGCAGAATTTGCGCTCGCCGATTTCCTCGAACGTCAGGATGCGGACATTGGTGTGGCGCTCGTCGCGCACGATGGCGTTGAACAATTCGCAGACCTCATCGCGGCCGCCCTCGAGAACCTGGATGAAGATATTGCCGCTGTAACAAAGTATGCCGGTGATGCCCATGGCCGGATTCTTGGCGCGCGATTTTTCGAGGATCGCATCGGTCAACGGGCCGGTCAGGGAATGCGCGGCGCGGCTGGCATAGGCGAAGCGGACAAGCATTTGGGTCTTAATCCTTCAGGTTGACAAGCGCCAGGAACTCGCGGCGCAGCGATGCGTTCTTCAGGAATGAACCGCGCATCACGCTGTTGATCATCTTGGTGGCGGAATCCTTCACCCCCCGCCAGTGCATGCAGAAGTGGTCGGCTTCCATGACGACCGCAAGCCCGTCGGGCGTCACCTTCTTCATCAGCAGGTCGGCGATCTGGGTGATGGCCTCTTCCTGAATCTGCGGCCTGCTCATCACCCATTCGGCCAGGCGGGAGTATTTCGACAGGCCGATGAGGTTCGAATGCTCGTTGGGAAGGAGCCCGATCCACAGCCGCCCCATGATCGGGCAGAAATGATGGCTGCAGGCACTCCTGACGGTGATCGGCCCGACGATCATCAGTTCGTTGAGATATTCGGCGTTGGGAAACTCGGTCACCGGCGGTGCCGGCGCATATCGCCCCCGGAAGACCTCCAGCAGGTACATCTTCGCCACCCGGCGCGCCGTATCCCTGGTGTTGTGATCGTTGCTTGTATCGATCACCAGGCTTTCGAGAACGCCTTCGAGCTTGCCCGTAACCTCTTCGAGAAGGCCTTCCATTTCGCCGGACTCAATGAAGTCCGCGATATTGTCGTTGGCATGATAGCGCTTGCCGGCAGTCTCGATGCGCGCCCGGATGCGGGCCGAAACGGCTGGAGTGTCACCGCCACCGGAAGGAATCTTCGCATTGGTCATGGTCAGCGGACCCGTTGCATGGCAGGCATTATATCAACGGTCAGAAGACTTTGCCCGTCCCATTGCCCACGTCCGTCATCCCGGCTTTCGCCGGGACCCATCGTGCAACCATTGAAAACATTGGCGTCTTGCATGCTGCACCATGGGTTCCGGCTTTCGCCGGGATGACGGAGTTAGGGTGGCCAATGAGCCATATCCTATGACGGTTGGATTTGGATAGCATTATCCGGCCGCGGCACAATGGCATCGACCTCAATGGCGGAATGGCCTAGAGCGGCAGTTGAACTGGAGTGCATGGGGATATGGCAGTGGCATGCTGCTGAGCTTGAGCGGTGTCGGCAAATCCTACCCGACCAGCGAGGGTCCCTTGCAGGTTCTGCGCGGCATCGATCTCAACCTTGATGCGGGCCAGAGCCTGGCGCTGACAGGCGAATCGGGAAGCGGCAAGAGCACGCTTCTGCATTTGGTGGCAGGCCTCGACCAGCCCGATCGCGGCAGCATCTTTCTGGCCGGGCGGAACATCGCAAGGATGGACGACAGGGGTCTCGCCGCCCTGCGGCGTGGCACGGTGGGCCTCGTCTTCCAGCAGTTCAACCTCATCCCCTCGCTCGATGTGGCGGCCAATCTCAGCATTCAGGCGCGGCTTGCCGGGTACTCCGACCCGGCCTGGCTGAGCAGTCTTGGCGAGCGGCTGGGTCTTGAGAAACACCTGACCCGCTATCCGGAACAATTGTCGGGAGGCCAGCAGCAGCGCCTCGCCATCGGGCGCACCCTGGCGGCCAGGCCCCGCCTGGTGCTGGCCGACGAGCCCACCGGCAATCTCGACGAGGCGACCGGCGATCAGGTTCTCGACCTCATGCTGTCGCTGGTGCGCGAGACCGGGGCCGCCCTGCTGATGGTGACCCATTCGAACCGCCTGGCCCAAAGGCTTGACCGGCGCATTCATCTCCATGCCGGGCGGCTGGTGCCATGATCCGGGCCGGATTGACCGTGCTCCTCGCCCACTGGCGGCGAAAACCGCTGCAGCTCGCCATGCTGCTGCTCGGCCTGGCGCTGGCCACGGCGCTGTGGGCGGCGGTGCAGGCCATCAATGGCGAGGCCCGCGCCAGCTATGACCGGGCGGCGGCGGTGCTTGGCCAGGACCGGCTGGCGCAGGTGCTGCGCGAGGATGGCCAGCGCTTCGATCAACAGGTCTTCGTCGATCTGCGCCGCCAGGGCTTTCTGGTCTCGCCGGTGCTCGAGGGAGAGTTGCGCTACGGCGACATCCGCCTGCGCCTGATCGGCATCGATCCGGTGACCCTGCCGCCCCAGGCCCGGCCCATGGCCGTTTCGGCGGGTGGCGGGTTGCTGCCTTTCATCTCTAGTCCTGGCCAGTTCCATGCGGCACCCGGGACGGCGGAACGGCTCAAGGGAATTGCCACGCCGCCGGTTCACATCAGCGATAGCTTGCCGCCGGGCACGGTGCTCACCGATATCGGGCAGGCGCAGGTGCTGCTGAACGCCGGGCCGATGATATCCAGGCTGGTGCTGTGGCCCGAACAGCCACTGGGCCGCGCCATCGGCAAGGCCATGCCGCCAGGCCTCGTCCTGCGCGAACCCAGCGAAACCGGCGACCTCGCCCGGCTGACCGATAGTTTTCATCTGAACCTGACGGCTTTCGGGTTTCTGGCCTTCGCGGTCGGGCTGTTCATCGTTCACGCGGCCATAGGCCTTGCCTTCGAACAGCGCCGCCCGGTGTTCCGCACATTGCGGGCCTTGGGGCTTCCCGTTCAAAGTCTGGTGGTTCTCCTCATGGGCGAATTGCTCGTCCTGGCGCTGGCCGCCGGATTGACCGGCGTGACGCTGGGCTATCTTGTCGCCTCCTTCCTTCTCCCCGACGTGGCCGCCACGCTGAAGGGGCTGTACGGAGCCGATGTGCCGGGATCTCTCTCGATCCGCCCCGGCGTGTGGGCGGCGGGGCTGGCGATCGCCGTCATCGGTACGCTGGGATCGGCGACACTCGGCTTGTGGCGAGTCTGGCACATGCCGCTTTTGGCGCCCGCTCAGCCACGCGCCTGGGCCAGGGCCTCCGAACGGGCACTGGCACTCCAAGGCGGGGTGGCGATCATCCTGCTGGCCGTGGCGGCCGGATTCGCGTTGTTCGGTTCGGGACTGGCGGCGGGCTTCGCGCTCCTCGCCGCGCTGCTGCTGGGCGCGGCGCTGCTGCTGCCACTTGCGCTGACCGGGGCGCTGATGCTCTTCGGCCGCGTGGCGCAAGGCCCGGTCGCGCAATGGTTTTGGGCCGATACCCGCCAGCAGCTCTCGGGTCTCTCATTGGCACTGATGGCTTTGATGCTGGCGCTGGCCGTCAATATTGGTGTCGGCACGATGGTATCGAGTTTCCGCCAGACCTTTACCGGCTGGCTCGACCAGCGCCTCGCCTCCGAACTCTATGTGACGGCGCGCAGCGAGGCGGAGGGAGAGGCGATCCGCGACTGGTTGAGCAGCCGCTCCGATGCCGTGCTCCCGGTATGGAGCATCGACGGCAAGGTGGAGGGTCAGCCGGTGCAAGTCTTTGGTGTGGCCGACCATGCCACGTACCGCGACAATTGGCCAATTCTTGAATCGGAACAAGGGGTTTGGGACAAGATCGCGGCGGGCGAAGCAGTCCTCGTCAACGAACAATTGTTCCGCCGCGCCGGCCTGCAAATCGGCGATGACATCCTGCTGCCCGGAGACTGGCGGATCAAGATCGCCGGAATCTATTCCGACTATGGAAACCCGATTGGCCAAGTGATCGCCGGAAACAATGCCCTGGTGACCCATTACCCCGAGGTCCGCCGTCTCCGCTACGCAATCCGTATCGATCCGAAACGTGTTGAAGCTCTTGCAGGCGAAATCAGAACCCAATTCGATCTTCCCATCCAGAATATCGTCGACCAGGCCGGCATCAAGGCCTTCTCGCTTCGTGTTTTCGAACGCACCTTCAGCGTCACGGCGGCCCTCAACGTGCTGACCCTGGGGGTTGCGGGACTGGCGATCCTCGCCAGCCTGCTGACACTCTCCGGTCTGCGCCTGCCGCAACTGGCACCGGTCTGGGCCATGGGGCTTACACGCTCGCACCTCGCCTGGCTCGAACTCATCCGCAGCCTGGGGCTGGTGGCGCTCACCATGTTCGCCGCCCTGCCGGTGGGACTGGGGCTGGCCTTCGTCCTTCTCGCCGTGGTCAATGTCGAGGCCTTCGGCTGGCGCCTGCCCATGTATATCTATCCCGGCGACTGGCTGCGGCTGGCTGGCCTGGCGCTGCTGGCGGGTGGGCTTGCCGCGGCACTTCCCGCCTGGCGCCTGGCGCGCCTGCAGCCCACCGAATTGCTGAAGGTCTTCGCCCATGAGCGTTAGAGCCTTGCTGATCTATCTTCTGCTCGCGGTGCCGGCCATGGCCCAGGGCTTTGCCGATCTGGGCAGGGATTCCGAAGGCTTTGCTGTGCCACAGGCCGGAACCGCCCTGGTATTCCCCGCCGATCATGGCGCCCACCCCGCCTACCGCATCGAGTGGTGGTATGTGACGGCCAATCTGGAGGCCGCCGATGGCACCGCGTATGGTGCCCAATGGACGCTGTTCCGCTTGAGCCTGGCGCCGCAAGAGCGGCAAGGCTGGGCCAGCCCGCAGCTCTTGATGGGCCACGCCGGTCTCACCACTTCGGCCAGGCAATTTTACACCGAGCGCGTGGCACGCGGCGGCGTCGGCCAGGCGGGCGTCAGTCTTGAACCCTTCACGGCCTGGATCGACGATTGGCAGATGAAGTCCCGCGCCGCCTCGGGGGCCGATGCAATCTCAACGATAGACATCAATGCCACTGGCCCCGATTTCGCCTATCGCCTGGCGCTCGAGGCCATGGGGCCGCCGGTGCCGCAGGGCATTGACGGTTATTCGGTCAAGTCGGCGAAAGGTCAGGCGAGCTACTACTACTCGCAGCCCTTCTACAACGTTGCCGGGACGCTGACCTTGGCCGAGGGCACTGTGGCGGTGACCGGCCAGGCCTGGCTCGACCATGAATGGTCCTCGCAGCCATTGGCGGCGGACCAGAGCGGCTGGGACTGGTTCTCGCTGCATTTCGATGGCGGCGAGAAACTGATGGGCTTCAGGCTGCGCGATGGCGGCGAAGGCTATTCCTCCGCCACCTGGATCAACGCCGATGGCAAGCCGGAACCGCAAGCCCCCGGCGCGCTCAAGGTGACGCCGCTTGCGACCGCCACCGTCGCCGGCCGCACCATGCCCATCGGCTGGCGGGTGGAGTTGCCCGCCAAGGGCCTGGACGTGACCACCTTGGCCCTCAATCCCCAATCCTGGATGGATACCAGCGTTGCTTACTGGGAGGGGCCGATCCGCTTCGCGGGCAGTCATTCCGGGCGTGGCTATCTGGAAATGACCGGGTATGAATGAGCGTAACCGAAACCTGTGGGAGGCCGTCATGAAATTGCGCCGTCTTGGCCGGACTGGGCTTGAAATCGCGCCGCTCGTTCTGGGCGGCAATGTCTTCGGCTGGACTATCGACGAGGCCAACTCCTTCGCCGTCCTCGACGCATTTGCGGAAGCAGGCTTCAACGCCATCGACACCGCCGACGTCTATTCCGCCTGGGCGCCGGGAAACCGCGGCGGTGAATCCGAGACGATCACCGGCAAATGGCTGAAGTCGCGCGGCAACCGCAACTAGATGGTGATCGTCACCAAGGTGGGCTCCGACATGGGCGAGGGCCGGAAAGGTTTGGCCGCCTCATACATCGAACAGGCCGCCGATGCGTCGCTCAAGCGGCTCGGCATTGAGGCGATCGACCTCTACCTGTCCCATTGGCCCGATCCGGCCACGCCCTATGCCGAGACGCTCGGCGCCTATCAGCGGCTCCTCGAGAAGGGCAAGATCAAGGCGGTGGGCGCTTCCAACCTCGATGCAACCCAGTTGCGTGAGGCGCTCGATGTGGCCGCCAAGGCCAGGCTGCCGCGCTACGATGTGCTGCAGCCGGAATATAATCTCTATGACCGGGGTGGTTTCGAAGGGCCGCTGCAGGACCTGTGCATCGCCGAAGATGTCGGCGTCATCACCTATTTCAGCCTGGCCAAGGGTTTCCTATCCGGCAAGTACCGCAGCGAAGCGGACCTCGGGCAAAGTCCCCGGGGTGGTGGCATCGGCTCCTATCTCAATCCGCGCGGGCATCGCATCCTGGATGGGCTCGATGCCGTGGCGAAGCGCCAGGACGCCAAGCCCGCCGAGGTGGCTCTGGCCTGGGTAATGGCCAAGCCCGGCGTCACGGCACCGATCGCCTCGGCAACCTCCGTGGCCCAGGTCAGAAGCCTGGCCCGCTCGGAGGAGATCGTCCTCACCGATGCCGACATCGCTCTCCTCGATCGCGCCGGTGCCGCTTGAGGCACTGGTCAACCGGCCGGACTCACACTAGACTGAGTCATTGCCACTTTTGAGGAGACCGTCATGGCCAAGGGACAATTGAAGAGCAAGCGTGAGACGAAGAAGCCCAAGAAGAACAAGGACGAGCGGAAGGATCCGGCATCGCAGGCCAAGGGCATTTCGGCGTCCGCCGGGTCGGCCAAGAAGTGAGGCTGGACCTCAGCCTTTCTTGACGAAATCCGCGAAGGCTTCGCCGTAGCTGCCATGCCAACGCGACAGGGCCGGGCGGTTTTCGACGATGTCGCCCGCCGCCCAGAGGATGCGTTTTTCGTCGAGGGCGCGTGCCGCTTCATTGTCCGGGCAGAGAATGTAGAAGTCGCCCGCGTCAATGCGCGTCATCATGAAAGCGGCGGTCTGTTCCGGCGTCCAGGCCGCGGCGGGTTTTTCCGTTCGCCCCCTGGCCGTCAGTGCGGTGAAGACGAAGCCGGGGATCAGCAGATGGGCGCTGATCCGGCAGCCGGGCGTATTGCGCAAGTCATGGGCCAGGGCTTCGGTGAAGACCTTCACGCCCGCCTTCGAGACATTATAGGCCGGATCGCCCGGCGGCGTGGTGATGCCCTGCTTCGAACCGGTGTTGATCACCAGGCCGGGCCTGCCGCGCGCCACCATGCCGGGAACGAAGACCTGCGTGCCGTGGATGACGCCCCACAGGTTGACGGCCAGAACCCGCTCCCAGTTTGCGGCAGGACCGTACATGCCGCTTCCCGGCTGCACGCCGGCATTGTTCATCAGAATATCGGCGCCGCCAAAGCGGCGCTCGACAGCATCGTGCAGTTTGCGGACATCCTCAATACGGCTGACGTCGGTTTCAAGGGTCATAACGGATGTGGCGCCATGCGGCGCGGCCTTGGCAATGTGTTCCGCGGCGGCGGCGAGGCGCTCGCGCCCCAGGTCGGCGATGCAGATATTGAGCCCGCGCCGGGCCAGCAGCGTGGCGGTGGCAAGGCCGATGCCGGATGCGCCGCCAGTGATCAAAGCGGCGTTTCCGGCGGCAAGTGCTGGATGTGACATGCTCGAAGTCTCCTTGCGTCGAATTGGCTTCCTAGCCGATCTCGATCAGGCCGCGCGGTGACGGCGCCATGACATCGATACCGGTTTCGGTGATCAGGATCTGGTCCTCGATGATGAAGCCGCCGAGGCCCTTGATGTAATAGGGCGTCTCGAAGGCCAGTACCATGCCGGGCTCGGCCAGGCCTTCGGCATCGGCCGCAATGAACGGCCATTCCTCGCTCCAGATGCTGGCGCCGACGCCATGGCCGAAGTGGCCGCGGCCATAGGTTTCGAAACCCTGGTCCCACATCGAGGTCGAAACCCTGCGATAGACCTCGCTCAATTCCACACCGGGCTTGAGAAGCGCCAGTCCGGCATCGAAGGCCCGGTGCAGCGCATCGAAGACCTGAAGTGCCGCCAGGCTGGCGCTTCCCAAAACGGCGGTGCGCCCGCCATCGGAGCTATATCCATCGATGACGCAGCCGGTGTCGATCTTGATCAGGTCTCCGCGCTGAACCGGACCGCCCGGCGCAAAGCCATCGCCGCCCACCGCGATATAAGCCCAGCAGGAGGACGGCTCGGGCAGGCCCCGGCGCCGTGCTTCGGTCATTGCCGCCTCGCGCCAGATGGCGGTCATGCGCGCCGCATCCAATCCCGGCGCGATGGACTGGACCAAGGCTTCGACTCCGGCCCGCGCCAATTCGGCGCCGGTGCGCAACTTGGCGATTTCATCGGGATGCTTGATGGCCCGCAGACGCTCCACCAGCGGGCTTGCATCGCGCCATGAGACATCGGGCAGTGCCGCATGAAACGCCGCCATGTCGCGGGCAGCGATGAAGCCAAGCTCGAGGCCGATGGGCGCGTTTAGAAGCCCACGCCCGGACAGCACATCGCGCAGTAATCCAAGCGATGCGCTCAACTCGAATTGCGCCGGGCGGGGATGCCGCGCCGATTTGCCCAGGCCCAAGTCGTTGGCAACCAGCGTGGCGGCGGCATTGCCCGCGTCTCCGGCGCAAGTCCCCGTCTCGACCCAGATGCGGTGGCTGCGCACATCGGCGATCCGCGACTGGGCGCCGAAGCTCGCCGCCTGCAGGTCGCCGACAATGGCGGTGACGGGCGTTTGCGCCTCGCGTGGCACCACCAGAAACGCCGCACCGGCCCGCCGCCAGAAGCTTGCCACTCCTGGAAACGCGCCGGTGGCATAGGTGAGGCTCTCCGGCTGGGCGAGAACAAGGGCATCAAGCTCCTGTTCCCGCATCAGCCGGGAGGCATGGTTCCGGTCCAGATAGCCCGGAGCCAACCGGCTTACTTGGTTGTCAAGTTATAATAAACGACGTCGGCGCTCGGCCCGATGACGAAGTTCTTGATGTTGGCGCGCTCGGCGATCTGCTTGGTTTCCTGGAACATGATGATGAAGGCGCCTTCATCCATCACCTGCTTCTGCAGATCCTTGTACATCTGCTCGCGCTTGCCCTCGTCGCGTTCGCGCACCGCGGCGTCGGTTTTCTTGGTGATCTCGGGAATATCCCAACTATTGCGCCAGGCCAGGGGCTTTGATTTCGGCGCGTCGGAATTATCCGGGTTGCGGGCGAAACTGTCGGCGTTGGTGTGCGGGTCCATGTAGTCGGGACCCCAATTGATGAGCAGCATCTGGTGCTGGCGGGCCCGGTATCGGGTGAGTACGGTCTTCTGCTCGGACGGCAGGATGGTGACCTTGACACCGCCTTCCGCCATGGTCGACTGGATCGACTGGGCGATGTTGGAGAAGGGCGAGGAGTTGGGCGTGTCGAGGGTCAGTTCGAGGCCGTCCGGGTGCCCGGCCTCGGCCAGCAGCGCCTTGGCCTTGGCGGGATCGAATGTATACATGTTCTCATCCAGCGAGGCCCAGAAGCCCGAGGGCCAGAAGGTCTGGTGGACCTGGAATCCGCCTTTCAGGAACGAATTCACCATGCCGTCATAGTCGACGAGATAGTGTAGCGCCTGGCGCACCTTGACGTTGTCGAAGCCGGGCGTCTTCACGTTGAGGCCGACATAATAGAGCGTCGCCTGGGGGACCGTCACCACGGCGACGTCCTTGTTGCCCTCAAGGCCGGCGACCTGATCGGCGGTCAGATTGCGCACGATGTCGGCGTCGCCCTTCTCGATCAGCAGGCGCTGGGCCGCGGCTTCCGGCACATGGCGCAGCACCACGCGCTTCATGGCGGCCATGCCGCCGCGATAGGTGGGATTGGCTTCGAGCACGACGCTCTCGTTGGCCTTCCACGACTTCACCACATAGGCGCCCGAACCGGCGGAATTCTCCTTGAGCCAGGCATAGCCCATGTCGCCCGCCGTCTCGTGTTCCATGACCACCTTCATATCGACCACCGAGGCGACGATCGACGACATCAGGCTCAGGACGAGGGAGGGCGAGAAGTCCTCGGTGATGGTAATTTGCAAGGTTTGCGGATCGGCGGCCTTCACCAACTGATCGACATTGTCCTTGGTCCAGCCCAGCTGGCCGATCAGGAAGGCGGGCGTCTTGTCGAGCTTGACGACGCGCTGCAGCGAGAAGGCGGCATCATTGGCGGTGACGTCGTTGCCGGAAGCGAATTTCAGGCC
>JANPCA010000173.1:0-2115 GCA_031430715.1 Hyphomicrobiales bacterium
TTGGCGCGCTGTTCATCGGTCATATCGACGCCGATCACTTTTCCGCCGGCACCAACCTTGAGGCCGGCGATAAAGGCGTCCATGCCCGAGCCGCTGCCAAGATCGACGACAGTTTCGCCGTCCTTGATGGCGGCAAGATGAAAATAATATCCGACCCCGGCGAATGACTCGATTGATTCCGGCGGAATGCGATCGAGATCGGCGGGCGGATAGCCGAGCCGCTCGGCCATGGCGCGGCCCATCTCGAAATGAAACTCGCCATGCGGGTTTTCGGCAACGCTGCGGTACATCTCCTTGACCTTGGCTTCGAGGTCTTTAGGATCGAATGTGGCGGCAGCAATGGCCATGATAGTCCTCCCTGTCCATGACGGCCGAACCTGCGGATGGTTGGCATCTCGACGGCGACAGTAGCAGTTCTCCAGCTTGCCCGAAAGCACGATCGCCGTGGCAGTGATCGCTACCCGCTCAACTTCTCCACTAGCCGCTCCAACATCCTGTCACACGCCGCTAATTGCGCCTCGCTGACATATTCATCCGGCTTGTGCGCCACCGCGATGTTGCCCGGTCCGCAGACCACGGCGGGGGTGCCGAGAACCGCCTGGAACAAGCCGCCCTCGGTACCAAAGGTAATCTTGCCGGTGGAATTGCCGCCGGTCAGCGCATGTACGAATTTGACTGCCTCGCTGTCGACCGGTGTGTTCATGGCCGGATAACTTTGCAGATCGGAAAACTCGAACCGTGCCTGCGCGAACACATCACGATAGCCCGCCGCCACCTTTTCCGCCGCCGCCTTGATGCGGGTGACGATGGCCAGCCGGTCATCCTCTGGCAAATAGCGGATTTCGAAATCGAAACTGCAGCGGTTGGGAACGATGTTCATGACCTCGCCGCCTTGCATCTTGCCGACATGCAAGGTCGTATAGGCCACCTCATAGTCCCCGTCGCGGACCCCATGCGCGGCGATGTCGCGCTGGATCGCGCGAATCTCGCCGATCAGATCGGCGGCCATGTAAATGGCATTGACGCCGATGGGCGCGAGGCTCGAATGCGCTTCGAGACCATGGGCCGTCACGCGGAAGCCGAGCTTGCCCTTATGGGCCGTCACCGCCTGCATCAGCGTCGGTTCGCCGACGATGCAAAGGCGCGGTTTAAGCGGCGCATCCTTCAGGAGATCGAGCAATCGCCTGACCCCCACGCAGCCGATTTCCTCGTCATAGGAAAAAGCGAAATGAATGGGAGTCTTGAGCGGGGCCTTCGCCGCCTGCTCCGCCATGTGCAGGCAGCAAGCGATAAAGCCCTTCATGTCGGCGCTGCCGCGCCCATGGAGATTGCCGTCGCGCCTTGTCAGTTGGAACGGGTCGGACGTCCAGGCTTGGCCCTCGACGGGCACCACGTCGCTGTGGCCGGAAAGCACGATGCCGGGCCGGTCCGGCGGTCCGATCGTCGCCCATAGATTGGCCTTGGCGCCATCTTCACTATGCACCAATATGGACGCGATCCCCAAACCCGAGAGCACTGCCTGCACATAGGCAATGAGTTCGAGGTTGCTGTCGCGGCTGATGGTGGCAAACGCGATCAGCTTTTCGAGATGATGAAGGGAGGAAGTCATGAGGCTGAATGTCATGGGCGGGGAGGAATGTCAAAACCATCGGTTTGACTCAAGTCAAGGACAGGCAGCGGGCCCGCCCCTATTGCTTATACGCACGGTGGTTGAGAGATCATCGTGCCAGCGGGGCAGGGTCTTGAGAAAGTCAGCTGTCGCTTCGTTCCCCCCTTTCCTGGAGCCTCCCCGCCAATAATGTCCTCAAGGCCACTGCGCCCCGCAGCAGGCCGTCTCGATGGCATAGATTGACGACGTCGCGCAGATGAACATGCGCGACTTGCCGAATCCTCCAAAGGTCAGATTGGCCACGGCTTCCGGCACCAGAATGCGGCCCAGGCGCTCGCCCTGTGGCGTATAGCAATGAATGCCATCGCCCGCCGAAATCCATAAGAGTCCCTCGGTATCAACGCGCAGTCCGTCCGGAACCTTGGGCTCGATCACCGCCAGAACACGGCCACTGCCGAGAGTCCTGCCATCGACGACCTTCAATGCCCGCACATGGCGGGGCCGGT
>JANPCA010000174.1:0-1882 GCA_031430715.1 Hyphomicrobiales bacterium
ACCCCGGTCATCGATGGCGAAAATGTCGCCCCCCGATCCGCCGGTCAGTGTGTCGTTGCCAAGCCCGCCGCGCAGCGTGTCGTTCTCGGTGCCGCCATCGAGGATGTCGTTGGCGCCGCCGCCGAACAGCGTGTCGAGGCCAGCCCCGCCCGACAGAGTATGGGCACCGTCACCCGTTCTGGAGTTGGTGGCAAAGTCGCCATTCAGAATGTCGTTGTCGGCGCCGCCCAGCAGCGTGTCGTCGCCATAATAACTGGTTAACGTATCGGTGCCCGCCCCGCCATTGAGCAAGTCGATACCTGTGCCGCCGCGCAGCGTGTCGTTCCCCGCCTCGCCGAACAGCCGGTTCGTGCCATTGCTGCCACTGAGCGAATCATTGCCAAGACCGCCGAACAGGTCGTCATCATTTTGCGTGCCGTATTTGGAATCATTGGTCACGGCCGTGCTGAAGAAGAAGTTCGCCGCCGTCAGGGAGGCGGGATCGGCAATTCCGGCGATGACCGTGGTCTGCGCGAAACTGTTGCGGAAGAAGCTCAGCAGCGCGTTGGCGCCGCCATCGCTCAGCAATTGCTGCACCGTGGCGAATTCGGAGATGCCCAACAGGCTGACATCGATCTGGTCGCCGCCAGCCCCGGCGACCATATCGGCGATGGTATCGGTCTCGCTGTAATAGGTGTAGCTCGGCACATCGTCGATGGCGAAACGGTCCACACCGGTTCCGCCGGTCAGCGTGTCGTTGCCCAATCCGCCGCGCAAGATGTCCCCATCGGCCCCGCCATCGAGAAAGTCGTTGGCGCCGCCACCGAACAGCGTGTCGCTGCCCGCCCCGCCCGACAGCGTGTCGATGCCGTCATTGGTATTGGAATTTGTTGAAAGGTCGCCATCGAGCGTGTCGTTGCCGTCGCCGCCCAGGAGCGTGTCGGCGCCATATTGGCCCTGCAGCGTGTCGGTTCCCGCTCCGCCGTCCAGAACGTCATTGCCGCCCTGCCCGTTGAGACTGTCGTCGCCCGCCTCGCCGAACAAGCGGTCGTTGCCGGTACCGTTGCCGCCGTAGAGCGTGTCATTGCCCAGGCCGCCGAACAGGTCGTCGTCATTTTGCGAGCCAAACTTGAAGTCATCTGCCACGGCCGTGCTGAAGACAAACTGCGCCGCCGTCAGCGTCAGCGGATCGGCCAGCCCGGTGATCGTCGTGGTCTGGGCAAAGCCGTTGCGCAGGAAACTCAAAAGCGTGTCGGCGCCGCCGTCGCTCAGCAGTTGCTGCACCGTGGCGAATTCGGAAATGCCCAGCAGGCTGACATCGATGCGGTCCCCCGCGGCGGCGGAGAAATCGGTAATGGTGTCGTTCTGGCTGGCATAGGTGTAGGCCGGCACATCCTCAATGACGAATGTGTCGGCACCCAACCCGCCGGTCAGCGTGTCCTCGCCCAGGCCGCCGCGCAGCGAGTCGTTGTCGGCCCCGCCGTCGAGGATGTCGCTGGCGTCGCCACCGAGCAGCGTATCGTTGCCCGCCCCGCCCGCCAGGGTGTCGGTGCCGTAACCGCCAGTCAGCGTGTCGGTGCCCGCTCCGCCGTCAAGAACGTCATTGCCGCCCTGCCCGTTGAGACTGTCGTCGCCCGCCTCGCCGAACAAGCGGTCGTTGCCGGTGCCGCCGCCGCCATAGAGGGTGTCATTGCCCAGGCCGCCGAACAGGTCGTCGTCATTTTGCGTGCCGTTTCTGAAGTCATCGGCCACGGCCGTGTTGAAGACAAATTGCGCGGCCGTCAGCGTCAGCGGATCGGCCAGCCCGGTGATCGTCGTGGTCTGGGCAAAGCCGTTGCGCAGGAAACTCAGAAGCGTGTCGGCGCCGCCGTCGCTCAGCAGTTGCTGCACCGTGGCGAATTCG
>JANPCA010000175.1:0-6262 GCA_031430715.1 Hyphomicrobiales bacterium
GTCGGTGCTGACCCAGATCAATGGCGCGGTGATCGCCCCCGCCACGATCGTTGCCGAGACCAACACCAAGCGCGTCCAGCACAAGGACGGCGGCATCGTCCGCCAGATCCTGGTGAAGGACGGCGACCGGGTCACCGCCGGCCAGGACGTGCTGATCCTGGACGATACCGAGACCAAGGCCGAACTCGGCATCATGGACGCCTTGCTGGTCGAGGAATTGGGCAAGAGAGGCCGCCTCGAAGCGATGCGCGACGATCTTCCCGCCGTGACGTTTCCGGATGAGCTTCAGGCGCGCCGTGCGGCCGAGCCCGCCATCGACAAGGTGCTGCGCGGCCAGGAGAAGCTGCATGCGGCGCGCCTCGCCTCGGTCAAAGGCAAAGTCGATCAATTGGAGCAGCAGATCGGCCAGGTGGCGGAACAGGTCGACGGCCTGACCTCGCAGATCGCCTCCAAGGAACGCCAGTCGGTTCTCATCAAGGATGAACTCAAAGGCTTGCAAGACCTCATGGCCAAGGGACTGGTGCCCAAGACCCGGGTTCTGGCCCTGCAGCGCGAAGAGGCCCGGCTCGAAGGCGAGCGTGGCGAACTCGTCGCCTCGCGCGCCGGTTCCCAGAGCAAGGCCGGGGAAATCAAGATTCAGATCCTGCAGATCCGCGAGGAGGTTCTGTCGCAGACGCTGCTCGATCTGCGCGAGGCCGAAGGCAAGATCGCCGAATTGTCGGAGCGGCGGCTGGCCGCCAAGGCGCGCCTCGACCGCATGGTCATCAAGGCGCCGATCACCGGGGCTGTCTATCAGTTGATGGTGCATACGGTGGGCGGCGTCATCACGGCCGCCGAGCCCTTGATGCTGATTACCCCGGAGGACGACGATCTGGTGCTGCAGGCCCAGGTCTCGCCACAGAATATCGAACAGATCGCCGAGGGCCAGAAGGCCCATATCCGTTTTCCAGCCTTCAATTCGCGCATTACGCCGGAGATCGGTGCCGAAGTGTTCAGCGTGTCGTCGGACACATCGCGCTTTTCGGCCGAGTCGCCGCCCTTTTATGACGTGCGCCTGCGCATTCCGAAGTCCGAGCTCGCCAAACTGGGGACCAGCAAGCTGAAACCCGGCATGCCCGCCGAAGCCTTCATCCAGACCACCGCACGCACGCCCTTTTCATTCCTGGTGAAGCCGCTGATGGATCAGGTGGAACACGCCTGGCGCGAACGCTGAGGCGCTAATCGTTGACCACCGCCGGCATGACGATGTTGGTCATCAGCTTAACCGGCAGCTTCCACTGGTCGGGCTTGTTGTAGTTTCCGGCCAGGATGACCACCACCATGTTCAGGCTGGGGATGACGATCAAGCGCTGGCCGCCGTTGCCATAGGCGGCAAACCATGGCTTGGCGCTGGCAACGAGCTGGCCCAGCCACCATTGATAACCATAGCGCAGCCCGCTCTCGGCATAGGCCCGGGGCTTCATCGACGTGACGATCCAGCTCGACGGCACGACGCGGCGGCCATGCCAGAAGCCGCGGTCCAGAACCATCTGGCCGACGCGGGCCAGATCGCGGGCGGTCAGGCGCAAGCCCGATGAGGCGGCGGCCCGGCCGTCGGAACCCGGAACCCATTCGAATTCGGTGATGCCGAGCGGACCGAACAGTTTGTCGCGCGCATAGTCGTCAAGATCCCGGCCGGTGCCGCGTTCGATCAAGTGGCCGAGCAGAGCCGTGGCGCCGCCGCAATAGACCCAGCGGGCGCCGGGCCGTTCCGCCATGGGCAGGCCCAGAATGAAGCGGTAGCGGTCGGCGGCCCGCTCCATGCGGTATTCGCCGTTCTGCGGATCGCCATAGGCGAAGTCCTCATGCCATTCGAGACCCATGCGCATCGACAGCACGTGCCCGATGGTGATACGGCGCTTCAGCGGATCGGCCATCAATTCGGCATAGCCGGGCAGGGCGTCGACGAGCCTGGCGGCGGTTGGCGGAACCAGGCCATCGTGGAGGGCGAGGCCATAGAGCAGGCCGACCATGGACTTGGTGATGGAACGCGCATCGTGGAGGAGGGCTGGTCCATGTGTCACGGCCGACAGCGTCTCGCCCCAGCGCTCGTCCTTGCCCGGGAAATACTGCTCATGGGCGAGAAGGCCCCGGCGGACGATCAGCAGGGCGTGCAGTCCCGGATAGTCTTTCTCAACCGCCGCAACGGTCAGTTGCCGCAGGCGGTCCGATGCGAGGCCGACTTCGTCCAGCCGGGCCGTCTTCCAGTCCGGGCTTGAACCCGGTGGCGCCATGATTCCCATGGCCGCAGCTATAGCCTCCGTCACGGCCTTCGGCGACCCCCCAATGTGGCCTGCCTGCCCCCGGGGTTGTCACGCGGGGCCGGATTGAATTACTGTCTCCTCATGGTAATGCGTATTGGCATCTTGACGGCCGTGCTGATCCTGTGTCCGGCCGTTGCTGCGCGGGGCGGGGAACTCACCGTGGCGGGTGGCAAGGGCGATCTGCGGCCGCGTCTCGAACAGGCCTTCCATCGGGTCGATTTCGACGGCATCCAGAGTCTCGATGCCGCATCCATGATAGCCGCACATGGCGCGGCACAGGTTGGCGATGCGCTCGACATCCTGCGCTACAATCTCGAGCGCATCGAAGTCAGCGGCAGCCTGGACTATGGCTGGGACACTTTCGCCACCCAGGCGCATTCCATCAAATGGGACATTGCCGCGACCGCCGCCCTGGCGGCCGGTATCGGCCTGTCGGACTGGGACTGGGGGTCGCGTTCCTTCCATTTCAGACGCGAAGGCTGGTTCGGACGGGATACGGAATATCTCGGCATGGACAAACTGGGCCACGCCTATTCGGGCTATCTCTTCACCGAATATTTCACCCAGCGCATCGCCCATTCAACCGGAGACCGCGCGGGCGCCGCGCTGACCGGCGCGGTGCTGGGCATGGGTCTGCAGACCTATATCGAGGTTCTGGACGGTTTTTCCGAAAACGGCTTTTCGCAGGAAGACTTCGTGGCCGACGGCATTGGCGTTGGATTTTCGGTATTGCGGAGTCACATTCCAAGGCTGGCCGACAAGCTGGATTTCCGCATGGAATATCTGCCGTCCGGCAATGACGGGCGTTTCGCGCCGTTCCATGACTATTCGGGGCAGAAATACCTGCTGGCTCTCAAATTCTCCGGTTTCGAGGCTTTCGAGGATACGCCGCTGCGCTTCGTCGAGCTTCACGCCGGCTATTTGGCGCGCGGCTTCACCGATGCCGAACGCCAGCGCGGCGACGGCATCCGCCGGGAGCCCTATGTGGCGGTGGCGTTCAATCTGCGCGAGTTGCTGGATGAGGCGCCGCAGCGCGATGCCTTGCCGGTGATGATGACGGCCAAGGCGCTGGAATATCTACAGCCGCCATATACCTATGTGGGGACGGCTCGGGATTGAGGCCTCAGCCGATGGCCGTCAGGTAGATGTCTTCGGGTCCATCGCGTTCATCGATCTGCGAGCCGATCTGGTGGGCGCCCAGTTTACGGGCCAGGGCCAGTGATGCCTCGTTGCCGGGCGAAATCGACAGGATCACCCAGCGCACCCCATGGAGGGCGGCCCAGGCCATCATGGCGGTGACCGCTTCGTGGGCAAGGCCCTGTCGCCGCCACGGTTCGAAGACGGTATAGCCCATTTCCACAGCAGGCCCTCGCTCGCCATTGTATTCGAACAGCATGGGCTGGGCGTGGCAGTTCATGTTGCCGGCGATCTCGCCCGTGGCTTTCAGCGTGATGGCGCGGATCGACCAGGGCGCATAGGTGGGATCGGCCCGCCATTGGTTGACGCGTAATTCGGACACCCAGGATTCGTCGAACCAGCAGTCGGGCACATTGCCGATGATTCGGCGGGCCGCGTCCATGTCCTGAAGGGCGGTGGCCTCGAGGCCTTCGAGCGGCACGAGGCGGAGGATCAGGCGCTGGGTTTCAATGTCGATCACAGTTCCGCTCTCAGGAAACGGGCCAGATTGCCTTTGGGTCCGGCCTCGACGGCGCCGAGGCCCAGCCATTCCGCCATGCGCCGCAACTCCTCCGCCAGTGCGGCGGCTGTTTCGGCCGGATCGGCATGGAGTTCGGCGTGGATGGCATTGGCGCGCAGCACGCCCGCCTGCCGGTCGGCCTTGAGACAGACGCGGCCGGCAATCCGGTCACCCATCAGAAACGGCAATACGTAATAGCCGAATTTCCGTTTGGGGGCAGGGGTATAGATCTCGATCCTGTAGTGAAAGTTGAACAGGCGCTCGGCCCGGGCGCGTTCCCAGACGAGGGGATCGAAGGGGGAAATCAGGGCCGTGCCGCCCGCCTTGCGCGGCAGTTTCGCGTCCTTGTGGAGGTAGGCCTGGTGTTTCCAGTCCTCGACGGCGACGGGTACGAGGGTGCCGTCTTCCACCAGGCTGGCCAGCGCCTGTTTGGTTTCGGCGACCGGGAGACGGAAATAATCGCGCAAATCGAATTCGGTGCCGATTCCCAACGCCCGGGCCGAAAGGTCGAGCAGGTGCCGGAAGGCTTCGGGCTCTCCGGGTGTCGCAAGGTTCAGAACCTCGGAGGGAATGACGCGCTCGGTGAGATCGTAGATGCGTTCGAAACGCTGGCGGCTGGCGGTGGTCAGGAGGCCCTGATCGAAAAGAACCTCAAGCGCCAACTTGCCGCGCGACCAGCCCCACCAGCCGCCCGCGCTCTTGCCGCCATCGGGAAGATCGCTGACCGCGGTGGGACCATGGCGCGTCACGAAATCCAGCACCGATTTGAGATAGGGCGCCTCCCCGGCCCCGAACCGGTTCATTGAGTCATAGGTGCCGTTGCCGGCCCGGGCCCGGTCCATGCGCCAGCGCATCAGCGGGTGCAGGCCGAGCGGAATGAGGCTTGCCTCGTGCGCCCAGCATTCGAACATGGCGCGCTTCTTGTTGCTGAAGCTGCGCTGGTCGAGTGCCGCATGCGGGTAGGCGCCAAGCCTGGAATAGAGCGGCAGGTAGTGGGAGCGCACCAGCACGTTGACACTGTCGATCTGTAAGAGATTGATCTGCCGGATCATGCGGGCCATGGCCCCCCAGGTCACCGGCTTCGTCCGGTCGGGATGGGTGAAGCCCTGGGCGGTCAGGGCCACCCGGCGGGCCTGGGCTAGCGAAAGAGACGATGTCATTGCAACGCTTTTCTCAACCGGATTTTCATGTCGGTGAAGCCCGTGCCGCGATACAGCCGGAGTGCCGGGATATTGGCGGCGAAAACCGCGATGAACAATTCATCGCGGCCCGCCGTCATGGCGCGGGCTTCGCATTCGGCCAGCAGGGCCTTGGCAATGCCCCTGCCGCGGGCCTTTGCGGTCACCACGAGCTCGCTCACCAGGGCATAGTTGTGCGGAATTTCTTCCTCGTCCTCGTTGGCGGCCACCGCGGTATAGAGGACGGCGCAGCCCTGATGGCCGCTGCCGCCCAGCGCCATCAGGATCACCCCCGACATCGCCGCGCAGTTTTCGCGCAGGCGGTCAATGTACCACTTGCCGATGTCCGCGACGGGCTTCAGCTTGTCATTGTGGCGAAGTTCCTCGGTCTGCAATTCGCGCAGGAGTCCGAGCAGCGCGGCTTCATCGCTGTCGCGGTATTCGCGGATCGTGATGGCGCTGGTTATGCGGCCTCACCCTGCCAGAACGCCTCCGCCGGTCTTGCCTGCCCGGCTTCAAGACTGGCATCGAAGCGGTAGAGCGTCGAGCAATAGGGGCAGATGGCCTCTTCGGCAGCCCCCATGTCGATGAAGACATGCGGGTGATCGAAGGGCGGAAGTGCTCCGATGCACATGAATTCCCGGGCGCCGATGCCGATGGCGGCAAGCCCTGAACCGTTGTGGAAATGCGGCGTTGCGCCCGATGCCATGTTCCCCTCGAATGCCTTGTTTCAATGGGCGATTAGCATATGTTGGCGGCCATGCACACATTCAATTCGGATGGCGTCGAGATCGCCTATGACGTGGCCGGCGAGGGCGAACCCATCCTGCTCCTGCATGGGTTTGCCTCAAGTGCCCGCGTCAACTGGGTCGATACGGGCTGGGTGAAGACGCTGACCGAGGCCGGACGCATGGCCATCGCCTTCGACCATCGCGGCCATGGGCAAAGCCAGAAGCTCTATGATTCAGCCCTTTATCCCGCCACCGAAATGGCCGAGGACGCGCGCCGCCTGCTCGACCATTTAGGGATCGTCCGAGCCGATGTGATGGGTTATTCGATGGGTGCGAGGGTGGCTGCATTCCTCA
>JANPCA010000176.1:0-2597 GCA_031430715.1 Hyphomicrobiales bacterium
GTCTGTCCTTGCAACCCTTTATTTCACGCTCTGCGCGTGCTTTGATGTATCAAATCGACCTTATACAAATGTCCGAACGATTGCCGGAATAAATGGGGAATTTGGCGAACCTTTCGGGGTCGCCGTCAATAGCGGCGAGACTTATGTATCCGATGGCCAGACAGGCAAGATAGCTCATCACCGCCATGGTCACGGTCAGCGATTTCAGCGAGGCGACATTCGATGGTATCAGCGCTCCCGGCTTCATCTTATTTCCAGTTCACCTTTCTCGAGATGCAGCACCGGTTTATCGGCCTGCCGCAGCAGACCGCGGTCATGGGTGGCGATCAGCAGGGTGGTGCCAAGGCGATTCAACTCCAGGAAAAGATGCAGCAGGCGTTTGGCAAGAACCGGATCGACGTTGCCTGTCGGTTCGTCAGCCAGCAGCAGTTGCGGTTTGCCGATCACGGCGCGGGCAATGGCCGCCCGCTGCTTCTCGCCGCCCGACAGAACCGGCGGAAAGGCCCGCGCCTGATCCGCCAGGCCCACCCAGTCGAGGAGGTCGAGAACGTCCCTGCGATAACTCGATTCGGATCTGCCCATCACCCGCAGTGGCAGGGCGACATTGTCAAACGTGGACAGGTGATCGAGCAGGCGGAATTCCTGAAAGACGACGCCGATCCGCCGCCGCACCGGCGGCAGGCTGTCGCGGGTCAGCGAGCCCACGTTCTCGCCGAAGATCTCGATTGAACCCCGCGTCGGCTTCAAGGCCAGGAACAGCAGGCGCAGCAGGGACGACTTGCCGGCACCAGAAGGCCCCGTGAGAAAAAAGAAATCTCCCGGCCGCATCTCAAAGCTCACGTCCTTGAGAATTTCGGGCCCGTTGCCATAGCGCAGCCCCACGCTCTCCAGGCGCAACACGTCAGGTTCCTTTTCTCGACATGGCCCTTTTAACCACCGCGATCTTTAACGGGGCATTAACCCTAACGGAGATTTAATGAGACTTGCGGGCGGCCCCTGCGATGTCCCCTCAAGCGCATTCCATCTCAGAAGATCATGATCATCCGCTGCCCATCCTGTTCCTCCAGGTTCGATTTCGCCGCCTCCCGCTTCGACGCCGATGGAACCATGATCAAGTGTTCGGTTTGCGGCCACGGCTGGCTCGAAGGCCGGGCCATCGAGATCGCCCGGGAGACCACGTCACAGCTGCCGGCGGTGATCGACAACAGCTATGAGCCCGACCTGGAAATCCGCCGCCTTGTCGATGCCACCCGCAATGCCCAGGAGGCCTTCGCCGCAAAGCGCAAGCGGCGCCGGTCTGCCGCACTGGCCTGGTGCGGCTTTGGCGTTGCCCTGCTGTCGCCTGTCGTGGTGGCGGCCGCCTTGCCCGAGACAATTGTCAGGCTCGCTCCCGCCAGTATTGCAGCCTACCAGTGGCTCGGCCAGGACGTGAACATCTACGGCCTTGATATCCGCAAGGTGGAAGTGCAGCACTTGCTGGTCGACGGCACGCGCGTCGTGGCGATCAAGGGTGAAATCGCCAATGTGTCGAGCGGGCAGCGCAAGATTCCATGGCTTCGCTTCGGTCTCAAAAATGCCAATGACAGCGAAGTCTATGACTGGCTGCTCGACACGGCCACGAGGCCACTCAATCCCGGCGAGAGCACCAATTTCGTGACCCGCGTCGCCTCACCGCCCGAGTCGGCGGGGCAGGTGGAAATACGGTTTGCCAGTGCTGCTGAAATTAGCGCAAAAGACACGCCATGACCGAGATCGCCATCGACGGCCACCGCATCGGCGTGTTGTTCACGGCCGGGGAGATTGCCGCCCGCGTCGCCGCCGTGGCCAGCGCCATCGCCGAACGGAAGCCTGCCAATCTGCTCGTCGTTCCCATCCTCAAGGGCAGTTTCGTTTTCGCAGCCGACCTCATCCGCGCCATGCACCACGCCGGGCTCTCGCCTGAAGTCGACTTCATGATTCTGTCGAGCTACCGCAAGGCGGTGCGTTCCTCGGGTCAGGTGCAGGTGCTACGCGACATCGAGACCGATGTGAAGGGCCGCGATGTGCTGCTCATCGACGACATTCTCGAATCGGGCCGCACGCTCGCTTTCGCGAAAGATCTGCTCGCGGCGCGTGGGGCGAAGGCCGTCCATACGGCCGTGCTGCTCAACAAGCCCGGGCATCTGGCGGCCCATATCCAGGCCGATTTCCAGGGCTTCCTGTGTCCCGACAAATTCGTGGTCGGGTATGGCATGGACATGGCGCACCAGTTCCGCGAATTGCCCTTCGTGGGCCATGTCATCGCCGCGGGCGGATAGGTCAGCGCAGCGCAGCGCCGGCGATGAAGCCTGAGGCTGCTATCAATGTGCCAAGAACGAAGCCAAAGAACAGCGCATGGAAATAGGAGTGGGGTGCGCGTTGAATACGGCCGGTGCGCAGTTCCACCATGGCGCGAATGGCCAGGTCTTCCAACTTTTCGCGGGGAAGGCTGCGCACCGCCCAAAGCACCTGTTCGTTCATGAGACACCTGCCGATCTTGACAGGCGTTGCCGCAGCAAACGCTATGCCAGAGCCAACAGTCCCAAGACCGTGACGGCAAGAGCAGTTGCGGCGATCAG
>JANPCA010000177.1:0-3873 GCA_031430715.1 Hyphomicrobiales bacterium
AGTTTCGATGCAAAAATTGGGTGCGCTACGTCAAAATCGACGATGTATGTTTAAGTCAACGACAATGAGCCGACGTTCTATGAGTTCCATGATGCTTACTTGCTTGGGTATTTCTGTTTCAGAAAAGCGAATGCTATCCAATTGACCAGAAAGGATGTTGTCAATCGGAGTCACAAATGAAATATCAGTATCTGGATCCATGCTTCGACAATTCACTCCAAACACGTTTCCAAATGCGTCAAATACTGGGCCGCCACTTGACCCACCGTGAAGATGAATATTTGTCCGGAAGCAAGGCCAAGGCATTAGAATTCGATCCCGACCTTCAGGAAAATATTGCAGGACGTGACCTTCGTAGAACTCCGGAAAGAAATGCAATTCTTGATTGTTATCAGCCTTGTTCTGAAAAAAACGTGGATAAGCATATGTTGCGGCTCGCTCCTGAACCTCAGGCAATCGTAGCGTTACAACGAGAAATTTGTTTTGAAGGACTTCGCCAGTCAAGTTATGGCGAACCCCAGCCGCAACACCAATAGAAATATCTGCCACATCGTCGTCCCATGAAGCCACAATGGGGACGAACAGGTATTCATTGTTGTCGCAGAAACGGGCAATGTACAATGGCTCGATCTGCTCTCCGGTTCTGTGATCAAATACGTCTCGTAGAACATGTGTCGCAGTTACAAATATTGAGTGGGTGCAAATAAAAAAACCGGTACCTACCAATAGAATTGAACCATCTTCCGTCTGCTTGACGATGGGAAAAACAGCGTCAACGTCCTTAAAAGCATTGCCATCACCATCAATAAATCCAACGGCGTCTCCGGGGCTTGATCCTTTCAGTATCGGAATGGGCTTGGTATGCAATGTGCTAGTGCTTCGGAGATTCAGTTTTGTTTGCACATCATATAAGGTTGAGAATTAACTGTGCAAGTACCTATTTCAGCCGCGCCGGGAAACCGGGCGCGCGGAGATCAGTCTTGAGCAGGTCTTCCAGCAGCTTGGCGATCTGCGTCGATTGCGCGGCACCGCCATAGGCGGCCTTGCCCTTCATGAAAGTCTGGTTGGTGAGCGATGCGAGATCGAGCGGCACGCCGAACTCCTTCCCGAAAGTCATCGCAAACCCCAAGTCCTTCAAGGCCAGGTCCATGCTGAAGGCGATATCGTAGCTGCCGTTGAGGATCAACTGCCCCTCGGTCTCGTGCACGAAACTATTGCCAGACGACGCCGCGATGGCGGCCCAGGCCTGCGCCAGATCGAGCCCGCCGCGCTTGGCCAGCATCAGCGCTTCGGCATCCGCCACCAGATGGATGAAGGCCAGCATGTTGGTGATGACCTTGATGACCGCGGCGGATCCCAAGGCCCCCATGTGGAAGATTTTACTGCCGATGGCCTGGAGGGCAGGTTCATGCAGATCGAACAGACCCTTGTCCCCGCCGGCCAGCACGGTGATCTCGCCCCGCGCCGCCAGATGCACGCCGCCGGTGACTGGGGCTTCGAGCGTGCGGACGCCCTTGGCCCCGGCCATGGCGGCGAGGCGGAGGATTTCGTCACGGCCATTGGTGGAATTCTCGATCCAGGTGGACCCGGGCTTCATCGTGTCGAGAAGCGCGGTCAGCACTCTTTCCGAAATGGCGGGCGAGGGCAGGCAGGTGAAGACGTGATCGGCTTGCAAGGCAACGTCTCCGGGCGAGGCGGCCCAGCGCGCGCCCGCCGCGACGTGGCGCTGGCCAAGCGCGGGATCGATGTCATGCACCGCGACGTCGAAACCCTTGCGAATGAGATTCATCGCAAGGTGCCCGCCGAGATTGCCGAGGCCGATATAACCGTAACGCATGTAAGAAGTCCTGTTGTTGACTCACCCTCATCCGCCCCTCCGGGGCACCTTCTCCCGCCAGCGGGAGAAGGGCAGGGGTATTGGTTTGCGCCTTCTTCCGCAAGAGGGAGAAGAGGAGGAGCCAAGTTCTTTCTTCACCCGCTCCCGCTTGCGGGAGAGGACGCCCCGCAGGGGCAGCTGAGGGATTATCTGACGACCGTATTGGTCATCTCCAGATGCAGCCTGCCGCCCAAATAGGGATGCGCCAATGCCACCTCCTCATCCAACTCCACGCCCAGCCCCGGCTCCGTGGGCGCGATCACGTAACCCTCTTCCCAGCGGATCGGTTTTTTCAGCAGCTTGGCGTAAAACCCGCCGAATTGTTCGATCGATTCAAGGATCAGGAAATTGGGCAGTGACGTGGCATAGTGAATGTTGGCCGCCGCCTCGATGGGCCCGGCATAGAGATGCGGTGCGATCTGCGCATGGAAGACCTCCGCCATGCCGGCAATCTTCTTGGCCTCCCAGATGCCGCCGACCCGGCCCAAGGCCATCTGCAGGATCGAGGCGGCGCGGCTTTCGAGTACGCGGCCGAATTCATATTTGGTGGTAAGCCGCTCGCCCGTGGCAATGGGGATCGAGGTGGCGCGCGCCACAAGTGCCATCTCCTCCGGCCGGTCGGGCGGCACTGGCTCCTCGAACCATAGGGGATTATAGGGCTCGATCTGTTTCGCGAAGCGGATGGCGCCCGACGCCGTGAACTGCCCGTGCGTACCAAACAGCAGGTCGGCCTTGTCGCCCACCGCCTCGCGGATCAGGCGGCAGAACTTGGCGCAGAGCGCCATCGATTCGAGCGACGGCTGGCGCGGATCGAAGGCCGAGTAGGGCGCCGCCGGATCGAATTTGATGGCGGTGAAGCCCTGGCTCAAATAATGCGCCGCGCGCTCGGCCGACTGTTCGGCGTTCCAGTAGATCGAATCGTCCTGACCCCTGGCGAGGTCCGGATAGATATAGGTGTAGGAGCGCAATTTCTCCTGCACCCGGCCGCCGAGCAATTCATAAACCGGCTTGTTGACCGACTTGCCGATGATGTCCCAGAGTGCGATCTCGATCCCGGACAACACGCCCATGAGCGAGACATCGGGGCGCATGGTGAAGCCCGAGCCATAGACCTTGCGCCACAGGGCCTCGATATGGAACGGGTCCATGCCCTCGACATAGCGCCCGAATGTATCCTCGATCATCGTGGTCATGGCCTTGGGGCCGAAAGTGTCGCAATAGCACTCGCCGATGCCCATGATGCCATCATCGGTGGTAAGCTTGACGAAGATGAAATAGCGCCCGCCCCAGGACGGCGGCGGGTTGCCGACACTGAAAACATTGAGGTCTTTGACTTTCATGGACGATGCAGCTCCCTGGCGGATGCCTCCCTCCAGATTCCGTCATGCCAGCGCAAGTTGGGGTGACGGTAAGAGGGAAGCACGACAGTGAAATGGATAGCAGTTTAGTGCTATCTTGAAAGTTGAGATTTTCTAACGCCGGGACTGACAGAATTGACCTACGACTACATCATCGTCGGTGCCGGCAGTGCCGGATGCGTGCTGGCCGGGCGCCTCTCGGCCAATGGCCGCCACAAGGTGCTGCTGCTCGAAGCGGGCGGCGGCGACCGGCGCTTCTTTGTCCACATGCCCCTGGGCTACGGCAAGCTGTTCTATAACCCGGACGTGAATTGGATGTACCGCGCCGATCCCGATCCCGGGCTTGCCGGGCAGAGCGACTATTGGCCTCGCGGCAAGATCCTGGGCGGATCGAGTTCGATCAACGCCATGGTCTATATCCGCGGCCACGCGCGAGACTTCGAGGACTGGAAGGCGGCGGGCAATCCGGGCTGGGGCTGGGACGAAGTTCTCACCGCCTACCGCGCCATGGAGGACAATGATCAGGGTGCGGACGAATTTCGCGGGGCGGGCGGGCCGCTGCGCATCACCACGCCCGGCGCCGATCTGCACCCGCTCTGCGATCCCTTCGTGAAGGCGGCGCAGAAGACCGGCCTCGCC
>JANPCA010000178.1:0-2356 GCA_031430715.1 Hyphomicrobiales bacterium
CAGCTTTCGCTGGCATGACGGAAGGGTGATGGAGTCTCAGCGCCTAAATTATTGAAATATAACTACTATATTCCCTAATTCCGTCATGCCAGCGAAAGCTGGCATCCCGCTTCCTCTGGTTACAACGAGCGCAGGCGCCGATTTCTTCACAAGCTCTCAGGGTGAGGGAGGTGTGGATTACTTATTGGCGATCGTATCGAGCTTCTGCTGCATGGCGGCGAGCTGATCCTTCATGGCTTGCAGATCGTCCCTGGGTGCCGCCGCTTGCGGCTTCTGGCCCGGTGGCGTCATGCCCGGCATGCTGGCGGCACTCAAGGCCGCCGCGAAGGGATTGAACACCTTCATGGCCTCGTTGAACATGGTCATGTTGCGCGCCGCCGTGTCCTGCATAGCCTTGAACGGATCGGCCCCCCAGGATTCCATCATCTGGGCGCGGACCTTGTCCTGTTCCTTGCCGAGATTGTCGAGCGAGAATTCGAGAAAGCCCGGCACGAAGGCCTGCATGGAATCGCCATAGAAGCGGATCAACTGGCGTAGGAAATTGATGGGCAACAAATTCGTGCCCTTGTTCTCTTCCTCGAAGATGATCTGGGTCAGCACCGAGCGCGTGATGTCCTCGCCGGTCTTGGCGTCATAGACCAGAAAATCGGTGCCGCCCTTCACCATGGTCGCCAGATCGTCGAGCGTCACATAGGTGCTGGTGGACGTGTTGTAGAGGCGGCGGTTGGCGTATTTCTTGATCACCACCGCGTTCTGGGCGGCGGCCTGTGCCGTGCCTTGGGCCGAGGTTTTCTCTTCACTCAACGCAGCTACTCCTCGCCCAAGGGTCCGACGCCCGGATTGCATTGCAAAAACTGCGCTCTGCAGTGCACAATTGCAAGCGCAAAAATTTGGGCAGGGCACCATACACAACCTATGTCGCATTGCACAAATAGTGCTATGGAGGGCATATCCAGTCTTAACGTCATAGAAGGAGGCAGCAATGGCCGGTTCGGAAAATGGGATTGTCATCGTATCCGCGGCGCGGACACCCGTGGGGTCTTTCAATGGGGCGCTGGCGAGTGTCGCTGCCTCGGCACTCGGCACGATTGCGCTGAAGGCCGCCATGGCGCGCGCTTCGGTCGAAGCCGCTGACATCGACGAAGTGATCCTGGGCCAGGTGCTGGCCGCGGGTGCTGGCCAGAACCCGGCCCGCCAGGCCGCCATTAACGCCGGCATTCCGATCACCAGCCCGGCCTGGGGCATGAACCAGCTGTGCGGTTCAGGGCTTCGCGCCGTGGCGCTCGGCATGCAGCAGATCGCCAATGGGGACGCCAATATCGTGGCGGCGGGCGGCATGGAATCGATGAGCAAGGCGCCGCATGTGGCGCACCTCCGCGATGGCGTGAAGATGGGCGACTGGTCGCTGGTCGACACCATGATCAAGGACGGCCTCTGGGACGCCTTCAACGGCTATCACATGGGAACCACCGCCGAGAACGTCGCCAGGCAGTGGCAGATCACCCGCGACATGCAGGATGCGCTTGCCGTGGCCTCCCAGAACAAGGCCGAAGCGGCCCAGGCGGCAGGCAAGTTCAGGGACGAGATCACGCCCGTCACCATCGCCGGGCGCAAGGGCGACGTGGTGGTCTCCGACGATGAATATATCAAGAAGGGCGTCACCCTCGAGCAGATCGGCAAACTGCGCCCGGCCTTCTCGAAAGATGGCTCGGTGACCGCCGCCAATGCGTCGGGCATCAATGACGGCGCCGCCGTGGTGATCCTGATGAGCGCCAAGGAAGCGGCGAAGCGCGGCTTGACACCCATGGCCCGCATCGCTTCGTGGGCGAGCGTGGGCGTCGATCCGGCCATCATGGGCTCAGGCCCCATCCCGGCGTCGCGCGCCGCGTTGAAGAAGGCCTCCTGGAAGGTCGAGGATCTCGACCTGGTCGAGGCCAATGAAGCCTTTGCCGCCCAGGCCTGTGCCGTCAACAAGGACATGGGCTGGAACCCGGACATCGTCAACGTCAACGGCGGCGCAATCGCCATCGGCCACCCGATCGGAGCGTCAGGTGCCCGCGTCTTGAACACGCTGTTGTTCGAGATGGGCCGCCGCAATGCCAAGAAGGGCTTGGCCACGCTGTGCATCGGCGGCGGCATGGGTGTGGCCATGTGCGTGGAGCGGTAAATCACACCAGCAGCCGTCACCCCAGCGAAGGCTGGGGTCCAGCTGCTTTCCGTTGCCGCAGTAAAGCGGGATGCCAGCCTTCGCTGGCATGACGGGATATTTAGGATAACCAGGGGAGTCATAAAATGGGACGAGTTGCAGTCGTAACCGGCGGAAGCCGCGGCATCGGGGCCGCCATCTCGAAGGCGC
>JANPCA010000179.1:0-2627 GCA_031430715.1 Hyphomicrobiales bacterium
CCGAGACCTGGGTCTCCGAGCCTGAAGAGGAAAACCGTCTGACGGCCCTGGAAGAGGGCCTGAAGGCCAGCGACAGCGGTCCGCCGGCGTGGACGGCCCTGGCGGCCGCCTGGTCGGGCGGTAGTTTGACCGCCGAACCCTATCAACCCGTTCCTCCGGCCCCCTTCCTCACCGCCCAGGCGGTGCGTGCCTCCGTGCTCACCGCCATTGCCATGGTGCGCCGCCCGGAACGCAAGGAATGCCTTGAGGCGGCGGTCGACGCGGCACTGCGCTTGATCGAACAGGACTGACCGGCCGCAATAAGGGATGGCAGCCCCGCCACTGTTTGAACTATCATGTTCCGAACATTCACGTTCTGAGAAGGTCGACTCCCGCCGTGCTGATCCTGAAGATTGAAAACTTTGACCAACTGGCGGACGGCGGCCCGGTTTCCTTTCCCGCCGACCGCCGCGGCTTCGACATTGGCCGCGAGCAGCACCTCGACTGGACCTTGCCCGACCCCACCCGGCGCATTTCCGGCAAGCATTGCGAAGTCCGCTACCGCGACGGCGGCTATTGGCTGCACGACGTCTCGACCAACGGCACCTTCGTCAACAAGAGCGAACGCCGCGTCCAGAGCCCCTATCTCCTGGCCAATGGCGACGAACTGCAGATCGGCGACTATGTCATCTCGGTCACCTTGGTGGGCGAGGCGCCGGCCGCCGCCGCCAACCCCAGCCGCGGCGTGGCTTCAGCCGTCAGCGCCCCAGTCCACGGCGGCGACCTGTGGTCGAGCCCGGCGGACGCGCCGCCGCCCATCAGCCGCCGCGACCTGATGCCGGAACAGCAACGCTCGTCGCGCGCCGCCGATTTCTTGAACAGCGTCGCCGACTTGCCGCCGCCGCCCGTTCACGAAGCTTGGCGCGAACCACCTCCGCCTCCGCCGCCACCTCCGCCTCCGCCCCCGCAAGCGGTGCCGCCGCCCGCCGCCAGTGCCGATCTTTGGGCGGCAAGTAGTTTCCCGAGGGCCGAACCGCCGCCGCAGCGCGCCCCGCCACCGCCCGAGTGGCCGATGCCCGCGGCCGAAGCCCAGCGGCCCGCGGGTTTTTCCATGGCCTCGGTTGCCCGCGAGGTGCCTTTCGTGGCGCCACCCGCCGCCCGCCCGCAGCCGGCCACACCGCGCGCCGCGGCAGAGCCCGAACGCCACCCCGAACCCGAGCGCCCGCCACCGCCGCCGGTCCCAGCGGGCCCGGCGCCTGAGGTGCTGAAGGCGCAGTTCGATGCCGATGTGCTCCGCCAATTCGCGGCAGGCGCCGGCATTCCTGAATCGGTGCTGGCTGGAAAGAACGCCGCCGAGCTGGCCCATGATCTGGGCGGCCTGATGCGCCTGATCGCCGCCCATCTCATGCGCCTCCTGAAAATCCGCGCCGAAACCAAGGGCATGGTGCGCTCGGCCGAACGCACCATGATCCAGACCCGCGACAACAACGCCTTGAAATTCACGCCGACCCCCGAAGTGGCCCTGTCGATCATCTTCGGACCCACCGCCAGCGGCTACCTCGATGTCAAACAGACCTTCGAGAAGAGTTTTGCCGATGTCATGGCCCACGAAGAGGCAACTTTCGCCGCCATGCAGCAGGCGGTAGGTGAACTCATGGCCGATCTGGCGCCCGACGCCATCGAGGGGGCCGCGGCCGGCGCCAAGAAATCATTCCTCGGCAATGCCAAGGCGCGCAACTGGGAGACCTATCTCGAACGCTGGCGCGAGAAGAGTGGCGGCGGCGACAACGGCGTCCTCGACACTTTCCTCGAGCTGTTCGCGGCCCACTATGACAAGATGTCCTCGAAACGGAGACAATAGGATCTGATCCCATGCGGAAAATGCGGTCATGAGCGGCATCCGGCATGAAACCCTTTTCCGCTGCGCCTGGGGTGGCCAGCGGCTGGTTCTGGGACCGCGCGCCACTGCCACAAGGCTGGTAACCCATACCGTCCAAAGTCAGGCGGAGGATGCCACCCATATGCTGCGCAGCCTGGTCCGCAGGCCAGGCGTTTCCCAGTCCCTCCGCCGGTGCTGCCTCGACTGGCGCCTGGCCACGTTGCAACTGTGGCAGCTCGACGATGCGGACCTGGCCGATTGGCTGGCCCGCCAGGTCCGCCTCGGCAGGCTCGCCGTGGCGCTGCTGCCCGACCATGCCATCGTCGCCGGACGCTTCGAGGGTGTCGAGGTAATCCAGACCAGCATACTCACCGCGTTGCGCGCCGCGATTGACGAAGACCCCGCACGGCAAGGCGCCAGGAAACTTCTGGCGGCCATCGCACCATCGCAGAAGGACGCCGCCAAGGAAAAATCGGCGCCGGGTCAGACGGCGAAACCGGCGACGGTGTTGGCAACCGACCGCATCGGACCCATGCCCCTGGACGAGCGCTTCATCGAAGTGCTGCACCGCACCGTCGACGGCGATCTGCTGGCGGCCGAAGCCAGGCAGCAGCTCGAAGCCGCCCTCAATCCGCAAGCCATCGCCACGACGGTCGCCGTGCTCGCCATCTGGGCCGGCTCGCACGCCATCGGCGCCGGTTTCTTCATCGATCTGCTGCTGGTGGGGCTGGGATTCTATTCGGTCGGCACCGCCGCCATCGACGGCATC
>JANPCA010000180.1:0-2957 GCA_031430715.1 Hyphomicrobiales bacterium
GGGAAGATCCGTTCCGGCCGCCAGTGCAAATTTCTTGGTGGACTTGCCGGTGAGGTCGCCCTGCGCCTCGGCAGCCGTTGCGGCCCGCGTGATCTTGATGCGCGAATCGTCCCTGACCTCGCCATTGACGGTTTCCTTCACCTGATGGCGGAAATCGAGGGACCCTGGCCCCTCATAGGAGGTCGACTGCGTGTCGACCAGGCTCGGCCGTCCCTCGGAGGGCCGGTATTTCGAGACCATGCGGAAGCTCACCGTCCAGCCCTCGCAGGCCGACCCCTGAACTTCAAAGGCGAGGCGGCCGTCGGCGGCGGTGAGGGAGGCGTTGTTGTTGGCCCTGAGCAGGCTCAGGTCATAGACGGCGCGATGCGGCGCCAGCGCCGCCGCATTGGCAGTTGCGCTGCCCAGGACGATCAGGGCGGCCAGCGGCACAAATTTTTTCAATCTTGCAACTCCTTGGCGTCGGTGGTCCAATGCGGCAAACTACGGCAACATAGCATATTCAGCACAACATCAAGGCATGGCAAAGATGGCAGTTACGGGGCCGGACCGTCCACGGGTTCTGGTGACACGGAAGATGATGCCCGATGTGGAACGGCGCATCGAAACGGCCTTCCGCGCCACGCTGAACGTCAGCGATACGCCGATGACCGACGGGGAGGTTCTCGAACAGGCACGGCACCATGACGCGCTGCTGCTCACCTCCTTCGACAAGTTCGGGCCCGGGTTCATCCCTGCGCTGCCAGACTCGATCCGCATCATTGCCACCCATTCGGTCGGCTATGATCACTTGAGCCTTCCGCAGGCCAGGGCCAAGGGGCTTGCCGTCACCAACACGCCAGGTGTCCTGACCGATGCCACCGCCGATATCGCCATGCTGCTGCTATTAGGCGCGGCGCGCGGCGCTTCCTGGGGCGACCGCATGGTGCGCGAAAACCGCTGGGGCGCCACCACGCTGATTTCGCCTTTGGGCTTCGATGTCTCGGGGCGGCGGCTTGGCATACTCGGCATGGGCCGCATCGGCCAGGCGGTGGCGAGACGGGCCAAGGGTTTCGGCATGGACCTGCATTATCATTCGCGCAAAGCCGTCGCTGTCTCCGATGAACATGGCGCGCGCTATCACTTGCGCTTCGAGGACATGCTGCCCCATTGCGATTTCCTGTCGATCAATTGCGCCTCGACGCCCGAGACCAAGGGCATCATCAATCAAAAATCCATCGCATTGCTGCCCGATGGCGCCGTGGTGGTGAACTCGGCGCGCGGCGACATCGTCGAGGACGGCGCATTGATCGCGGCGCTGCAATCGGGCAAGCTTGCGGCGGCGGGGCTCGACGTGTTCAAGGGCGAGCCGGACATAGACCCGCGCTACCGCAAACTCGACAACGTGTTCCTGCTGCCCCACATCGGCAGCGCCACGCCGGGAACGCGCAGCGCCATGGGCCACAAGTGCATCGACAATCTCGAAGCCTTTTTCCGGGGCGAGCGCGCCCCTGATCTTCTGACGGGAGACTGACATGGGAACGATCGACACGCATCTCGCCAGCCTCGGCATTGTCCTGCCGGTGCCGGCCAAACCAGTGGCCAATTACGTGCCCTGGGTGCGAACCGGCAACCTGGTGTTCATTTCCGGCCAGGGGCCGGTTGCCGGTGGCAAGGTGGTTCACTCCGGCATCCTCGGCGGCGGCGTCTCCATCGAGGATGGCGTGAGGTCGGCCAGGCTCTGCGCCCTCAATGTCGTGGCGCAGCTGCGCGAGGCCTGTGGCGGCGACCTCGACCGCGTGCGGCGCATCGTCAAGCTGGTCGGCTTCGTCAATGCCTCGGCGGAGTTCACCGACCATCCCAAGGTGATCAACGGCGCCTCGGACTTCATGGTCGAAGTGTTTGGCGACAAGGGCCGCCATGCCCGCTCGGCGGTCGGCGCGCCGTCGCTGCCATTCGGCATCTCGGTCGAAGTCGAGGCCATCGCCGAGATCGAATGAACGAAATTTTTCGGGAATGCATCTGGACAAATTTGCACCGGGATGGCTGACGGCCAGGCCGATTGCCCACCGTGGCCTCCACAACCTGGCCTCGGGAATCGTTGAGAATACCCTTGGCGCATGCGCCGCGGCGATGGCTGCGGGTTATGCAATCGAATGCGACCTGCAGATTACCCGAGATGGCGAGGCTGTCCTGTTCCATGACGACACGCTTGACAGGGTTGCCGACGCGAGCGGTCAAGTGAAGGCGCATAGTTTCGCCGAGCTGAAGCGGATCGCGATCCGCCACAGCGGCGAGCGGATTCCGGCGCTGGCTGAACTTCTGGCCCTGGTCGACGGCAAGGTGCCGTTGGTCATCGAACTCAAGCCCCAGTGGGATGGCGATACGGCGCTGGCGGCCCGGGCGGTTGAGTTGTTGAAGTCCTATTCCGGGCCACACAGCCTGATGTCGTTCGATCCGGACGTGATCGTGGCGGTGCGTGGGCTTTCGCCCACCACCGTGCGCGGCGTCATATCGGACGACGCATTGCATCCCTATTACAACCAGATTCCCACCATGATGCGGCGTGACGTGGCGGCCCTGGGTCACCTCCCGCGGACGGCGCCACACTTCATGTCGCTGGATTTCCACACCCTGCCCTGGACGCCAATCGCCGCCTTGCGGGCGCAGGGCATGCCGGTCATCACCTGGACCATCCGCTCGCCCGAGGACGCCCGCGACGCTCTGCGCTACAGTGACCAGATTACCTTCGAAGGGTATCGCGCCTGATGCTGAAAGCGGTCACCAGCACCCACGCCATTGCCAGGGATGATTGGGACCGCCTGGCCAATCCTCCGGGCGCCGAATTCAACCCCCTGGTCAGCCACGATTTTTTCCGCTGCCTCGAGGAGTCGGGCTGTACGGGGGCCAAGACCGGCTGGGCGCCGCGCCATCTGCTGCTTGAAGAAGGCGGCGAGTTCGACGGACGGGAGCGCGGCCAG
>JANPCA010000181.1:0-3145 GCA_031430715.1 Hyphomicrobiales bacterium
CATGCGGTCGCGCAGCGCCTTGAACGCGCTGGCGGCCAGCAACGCGCCGATCTTCGACAGCAACGTGCGGCTCAGCGACAGCTTGAGATAAGCAGCCAATTGCTTGGCGGTACCCTCCGCCGCCTTCAGCGCGATGTTGCCGGTAAAGCCCTCCGTCACCACCACGTCGGCCGTGCCCTTGCCAATATCGTCGCCCTCGACGAAGCCGATATATTCGATGGGCAATTCAAGCTCGCGCAGGATGCGGCCGGCTTCCTTCACCTGCTCGACACCCTTGATTTCCTCGACCCCGACATTGAGCAAAGCAACCGTTGGGCGTTCGAGGTTGAAGAGGCACCGCGCCATGGCCTCGCCCATCACCGCGAATTCGACGAGTTGGCTGGCATCGGCGCCGATGGTGGCGCCGACATCGAGGACAATGCTCTCGCTCCTGAGCGTCGGCCAAATGGCGGCAATGGCGGGGCGCGAAATGCCCGGCACCATCTTCAGAACGAAACGCGCCATGGCCATCAGGGCGCCCGTGTTGCCGGCCGAAACGGCACTGTCGGCCTCGCCCTGGCGCACCGCGTCGATGGCCAGCCACATGCTGCTTTTGCCGCGGCCCTGGCGCAGCGCCTGGCTGGGCTTGGCATCCATGGCGACGAACACCTCCGTGTGGCGGATTTCGGCGCGTTCCTTCAATTGCGGATGGCGTTCGAGCAGCGGCGCGATGCGGCTGCGGTCGCCGACCAGCAGGAAGCGCAACTCAGGGTGGCGGATGGCCGAAAGTGCTGCTCCGGGAATCACCATGCCGGGACCGAGATCGCCCCCCATGGCATCCAGCGCGATTGTCAAATGCCTCTTGTTGTTCAATGTTTTGCCGCAGTGTTCCCGAAGCGTGGCCCGGCCCGGGAAATGGCCCCGCCGGATAATCCTGAAGGCTTAGGAGATTGGCTCCCGAAAGTCATTCCAAAAAGCCCGTCACGGCTTGCCGCTTTTGGCCAATGCCGCGAAGGGTGATTCTTTTTGCGGTGCCGCATCATCCGCCTCGATATGCGCCGCGAAATCTTCGCCGGGCTTGCGCGGATAGGGATCGAGCTCCAGCGCCAGGGTTTCGGCCACCACCTCGCCCAGGTCGATGCTGCCGTGGATGATCGGGTCGGCGTCATCCTCATCATCGGGAGCGGTGGCACCTGCGGCCAAGAAATAGCGCAGCACCGGCAGCTTCAGCATCTGCCGGAAGGACTCAAGGCTGATGACCGAGACCTGTTCGACATCGGCCGCCAGATGGCCCTCGAGTCTCATGCAGCCGCCGCGCCAGGGCGTCGCCCGGATCTCGGCTTTCAATTCATGGAGGGCCGGAAGGTTCATGCGCTTGGCCAGAGCCGCAAGTTCCTTGGGGTCGGCCGTCAGCTTTTCGGTGCTGCCCAGCTTCGGCACCCGGTCGGTCTGCAGCGGCCTGGAGAATTCGCGCGGCGGCAGTTTCATGGCCTGGGCTCCCTGAAAGCAATTTGGCCCGCGGCAATGGCGTCCGTCACTTGAGCCGCGAGCAACCGCCGCGAGTCCAAAAGATACGACGTCAGTCTCGCCGTGCCCGGGCTCGCCGGTCCGCCGGCAAAGACGTTGCGGGCAATGGCCGCCTCAAGCTGCTCGGGGCCTGCCGTCAGCGCTTGATCGTAAGCGGCGGCGCGGCCGTAAAAAACCTCCGCCATCCTGCGCACCTTCTTGCCCACCGAAATATCGCCCACGCCCATCTCGCGCAAGGAACGGTCCATGTCGCGGAAGAGTTCGTCCACCAGCTCCTGACGGAATGCATCGGCCGTTCCCTTGAGCCGGTCGAGCACCAGGAAGGCGTGAAGCGTGATCATATCGAAGCGGCCGTCGATCGTGTCCGCGACTCCCCATTCGGCATAGAAGAGCGGATGCCGCGCGGCAGCCACAATTGCTTCGTATGCGATTCGCCCGGGGGCCGCGGGCTTCCGAAAGAATTTTTTCAGGATCATCTTGGTGCCGTCGCTGGGAGGTGGGCTCGCGAGGTTTTCGATGCCACCGCGGGCGAAATGGGATATTGAACTGTGCTCATGATCAAACCGACTCGCCTTTCCGCCGTCCGCTGCATTGCCGCCGCCGCATTGGCCCTGGCGCTTGCCGCCTGTTCGCCCACTGTTGAGCACCGTGGCTACATCGCCAAGCCCGGCGCCTTCAACCAGATCAGCAACGGGATGTCAAAGCTGGAGGTCGAAGGCGTCCTGGGTTCGCCCTCGACGACGGCCAGCGTCAATATCAAGGGCGATAGCTATTACTACATCACCAGTGTCACCGAGGGCCGCGCCTTCATGAAGCCGGTCGAAACCGGCCGCGAGGTGATCGCCATCCGCTTCGACCCGTCGGACCGGGTACAGAGCTTCGCCCAATATGGTCTTGAGGACGGCCGCATCGTCGACGTCAACTCCCGCAAGACCCTGGTCATCGGCGAGGACACGAGTGTCCTAAGGCAATTGTTCCGGGGCATCGGGTCTTCCTCCGCGGGGCCGATGCTCGGCAGAAAACTTTAGGGCCATGGACCTGATCCTTAAAGGCGGCCGGGTGATCGACCCTTCCCAGGGTCTCGATGCCATCGGCGACGTGGGTTTTGCCGATGGCCGGGTTCGGGCCGTGGCCCCGTCCCTCAAGCCCGAGGGTAATTGCGCGGTGCGCGATGTGAGCGGCCTGATCGTCACCCCCGGCCTCATCGATCTTCACACCCATGTCTATTGGGGCGGCACCTCGCTCGGCATCGACGCGGAAGAATTCTGCCGCACCAGCGGTGTCACCACGGCGGTCGATACAGGCTCGGCGGGTCCCGGTAATTTCCCAGGGTTCCGGCGCCACGTCATCGAGCCCAGCGAAGTGCGCATCCTCGCCTATCTGCATGTCTCCTTCGCCGGCATTTATGGATTCTCGGCGCGCGTCGCGGTGGGCGAGAGCGAAGACTTGCGGATGCTGGACCCGCGCGCCGCGGCCGAAGTGGCGGACGCCAATCGCGATGTCATCATCGGCATCAAGGTCAGGGTCGGGCGCCATGCCAGCGGCGACCAAGGTGTTGCCCCCCTCGATATCGCGCTGCAGGTGGCGGAGGAAACCGGCCTGCCGCTGATGGCCCATATCGACGAGCCGCCGCCCACCT
>JANPCA010000182.1:0-4858 GCA_031430715.1 Hyphomicrobiales bacterium
CCGTTGCCAAACGTCGGGAAAAACGGATCGATGGCTAGTGCCGGGCCGGCACCAGCGGCAAGCGTCAGCAACGTCCAGGAAAGCGTGCGCACCGATTGGCTGCGAATTGTGGAGAGCAAGTTCGTCATTTTTACTTCACCTCTCGCTTTACTCGTTGGTGGGTGGGGCCACAGCCGCGTGCGGCGCTTATGGCAGCTTGATCCATTCGTCCGCCGCTTGCAAGCGGAACGCCACGGGCTTGCCCGCCGCCCCTGACGCATTCAAGCCCGAGAACGCCGCTTCACAGTATTGACGGATTTCGGACCCAAGCCTAGACCATACCCTTTCGCAGCGTCCCCAGGGATGGGACTGAGAGCACATTCCGGTGCGGCCGACCCCAATCGGGGGCCAAGCCCGGTGCTGCCTTCCGGGCCGGATCATCCGGCGATGCCGCGTGCGGGGAAGGCGGAACGATGTCTGAAAAACTGGGTGTAATGCTGTGCGGCCATGGCAGCCGCGATTTGGAAGCAGTCCGCGAATTCGCCGTGCTGTCGCGGCACTTGAAAGACCGCATGCCGCATTACCCCGTCGAATACGGTTATCTGGAATTCGCCACGCCGATCATCCGCGCCGGATTGGACTCGCTCAAGACCCAAGGCGTCACCCGCGTGCTGGCCGTGCCCGGCATGCTCTTCGCGGCGGGCCATGCCAAGAACGATATTCCTTCCGTCCTCAACACCTATGCCGCCCAGAACGGTCTCAGGATCGACTACGGCAAGGAGCTCGGCATCGACCCCAAGATGATGCGCGCCGCCGCCGATCGCGTGCAGCAGGCGATCGATGCCGCGCCCGGCGATATCCCGAAGCACGAGACGCTGCTCGTCGTCGTGGGCCGCGGCGCATCCGATCCCGATGCCAATTCCAATGTCTCGAAAGTAACGCGCCTCCTGTGGGAAGGCTTCGGCTTCGGCTGGGCCGAGACCGCCTATTCGGGCGTCACCTTCCCGCTGGTCGAACCGGCGCTTGAGCATGCAACGAAGCTCGGCTTCCGCCGCATCATCGTGTTCCCCTATTTTCTCTTCACCGGCATTCTGGTGCAGCGCATCCATGATGCAACCGATACCGTGGCGGCGCGCCATCCGGCATTGCAATTCGTCAAGGCGCCCTATCTCAACGATCATCCGCAGGTCGTCGCCACCTTTCAGGAGCGCATCGAACAGATCCTCACCGGCGACATCGCCATGAATTGCCAGATGTGTAAGTACCGCACCCAGGTTCTGGGCTTCGAAGCCGAAGTGGGCGCGCCCCAGGAGAGTCATCACCACCATGTCGAAGGCATCGGCAGCGGCGCATCGTTCACGCTTGATGTAGATACCATCTTGAAAGCGCCATCCCCTCATCATCATGGGCAAGACCATACCCACGCGCCCTATCCCCATGCCGACCATCCGCTGGGACCGAAGAGCATGGCGAAGACGCTATGATCAGTTACCTGCGCGATCCCAAGGCCATCTACCAGCGCTCCTTCGAAATCATCCGGAGCGAGGCCGATTTCTCCAAGCTGCCGAAGGATGCCCATGCCATCGCCACGCGCATCATCCATGCCTGCGGCATGCCGGAGATCGCCGGTGACCTGCGGATTTCGCCCGATTTTCTGAAGGCCGCCAACAAGGCGATCCAGAACGGCCGCCCCATATTGGTTGACGCCGAGATGGTCCATAACGGCATCATCGATCACTCGCTCAATGTCATCTGTACACTGAACGATCCGAAGGCCAAGGCGCTCGGGGTCAGCCGCAACACCACGCGTTCTGCGGCGGCCGTGGAGCTATGGCTGCCGCACTTGAAGGGCAGCCTGGTGGTGATCGGCAACGCGCCGACCGCCCTGTTCGCCCTGCTTGAGGCCCTCGACAATGGCGCGCCCGCTCCCGCCGCCATTGCCGGATTTCCGGTGGGTTTCGTCGGCGCCACCGAATCCAAGGCCGAACTCTTCGCCAACCCGCGCGGCATTGCCTTCGCCACCCTGCTCGGCCGCCGCGGCGGTTCCGCCATGGCGGCGGCCGTGGTCAATGCCATGACCCGGGAGGAAGCATGAGCAAGTGGCTCTCCATCATCGGCATGGGCGAGGACGGTTATGACGGCCTCTCGGGGCCCGCCCGCCTGCGGATCGCCGAGGCGCAAGTCATCGTCGGGTCGGAACGGCTGCTGCGCTTCCTCCCGGCCCATGCCGCTGAGACGCAGCTGTGGCCGCAGCCTTTTTCGGCGGTCATAGGCCGCATCATGCCGCTCAGGGGCCGCCGGACCGTGATCCTCGCCACTGGTGACCCGATGAATTACGGCGTTGCCCGCAAGCTACTGGAATTTATTCCCTTCTCCGAAATGGCGGTCATACCCCATCTCTCGGCCTTCTCGCAGGCCGCCGCCCGCACCGGCTGGTCGCTGCCCGATTGCGACACCCTCACCCTTCACGGGCGGGACGCCGCCAACCTCGAGGCCTTCATCCAGCCGGCGGCGCGCCTCATCGTGCTGACCGCCGATGCCGGAACAATTGCGGAAGTGGCCCGCCGCCTGTGCGCCCGGAAATTCGAGAAAAGCGAAATCACCGTCCTCGAAAACATGGGCGGCGCGCACGAGCGCATATCCTCCTTCATCGCGGATAATATTCCTTCCACGGAGTTTTCCAGCCTCAACACATTGGCGATCCGCTGCATCGCCTCCACGGATGCGCAGATCCGCTCGCGCCTTGCGGGGCTTCCCGACGATGCCTTCCTGCATGACGGTCAACTCACCAAAGCCCAAGTCCGCGCCGCCACCCTTGCGGCGCTTTCGCCCGCCCCCGATCAATTGCTCTGGGACGTCGGCGCCGGCTGCGGCTCGGTCGCCATCGAATGGATGCGCTCGGCGCGCGGCTGCGAGGCCATCGCCTTCGAGCAAGATACCGAACGCCTGCGCATGATCGCGGTCAACGCCGACCGTCTCGGAACGCCGCGCCTGAAGCTGGTGGCCGGAGAGGCGCCGGAAACATTGGCGGGCCAGCCGACACCCGATGCCGTGTTCATCGGTGGTGGCCTCGGTATTCCGGGCGTCTTCGAAACAGCTTGGCAGGCTCTGAAATCCGGTGGGGCCATGGTGGTCAATGTCGTCACCATCGAGGGCGAATTGCATCTCTATGATCTCCACGAGAAACACGGCGGCGATCTCGCCCGTATCGAAATCTCGCATTTAACTTATGTCGGCCGTTTGCGCGCCCTGAAGCCGCGCATGGCCGTCACCCAATGGCGGACGCGCAAACCATGGTGAAGTCTGGAACCCTCTATGGCGTGGGCGTTGGCCCCGGCGATCCCGAACTGATGACGGTGAAGGCCTGGCGCCTGATCTCGACCGCACCAGTGATTGCCTATCTCGCCGCCAACGGCAAGCAGTCAACGGCGCGTGACATCGCGCAAGTCTTCATCCCCGATGACGCCGAACACCTGGTCATCGACATGCCGATGCGGACCGAACGCGAGCCGGGCGAGAAGGCCTATGACTACGGCGCCGCCGCCATCGCCGTGCATCTGAAGGCCGGCCGCGACGTGGTCATGCTTTGCGAGGGCGACCCCTTCTTCTATGGCAGCTTCATGTATATTTTCGCCAGGCTGGCGAAGACCTATCCAACCATCGTTGTCCCCGGCGTCACTTCGATCACCGCTTCCGCCGCCGCCATCGGCCACCCACTGGCGGCGCGCAACGAGGTCTTGAAAGTTCTTCCCGCGACGCTCGATGCCGGCCGCCTCCGCGACGAACTTATCACCGCCGAGAGCGCCGCCATAATCAAAGTCGGCCGCCATCTGCCCAAGATCCGCGGCATCCTCGGCCTGCTCGATTTGACCTCGCGCGCCCACGTCATCATCAAGGCCAGCCACGAGGACCAGCGCATCGCGCCGCTCTCCAGCATCACCGAAGACTCCCTGCCCTATTTCGCGACAATCCTTGTTTATGCGGGGCACGAAAAGTGGTGAAGCCGGTTATCTTCATCCTGGGCATATCGGCGCTACCATTGGCGCAAAAACTGAAGCTTGCGCTTGATGGTGAAATTCACACACCGGACTGCGTTGCAGGTGGCGACGTAACCTATTCAAAAGCCACCGCCCACGCCGCCGAGCTTTTCACGAACGGGCGAACGATCATCGGCCTCTGCGCCAGCGGCATTCTGATCCGCGCCATCGCTCCACGCCTGAAGGACAAACGCCGCGAGCCACCGGTAATTGCAGTCGCGGAGGATGGCTCAAGCGCCGTCCCGCTTCTTGGCGGCCATCACGGCGCCAATGAACTGGCGCGCAAGATCGCCTCACTCAGCAATGGCCATGCCGCCATCACCACAGCCAGCGATGTCCGCATCGGCATCGCGCTGGAAGAGCCATGCGAAGGATTTGTACTGGCGAACCCGCAGCATGTGAAAGCCGCCGCCGCCGCCATCCTCAGTGGCGCGCCCATCGCCCTCTATCGTCTTCCCGGCGAAGGCCGGGATCCAGTGAACCCTTTCCCGCAATTGCCAATGACGGAATGGACCCCGGCCTTCGCCGGGGTGACGGTCAAGGTAACCGAGGCCGCGGAGGAGGGTTCCGCACGCAAGCTCATTTATCACCCCGTGACGCTGGCGATTGGATTAGGTTGCGAGCGCGGCACAGACTCTCAAGAAGTCTCAACTCTGATCGCCGAAACGCTCCAAGGCCATGGGCTTTCTAATGCGGCAGTCAGCTGTTACGCATCCATCGATCTCAAGGAAGACGAGCCGGCAATATGCGGACTGGGCAATCGCGAAGTGCGCTTTTTCACGATCGAGGAACTGAAACAGCAAATCCCGAGATTGAAGACTCCCTCGGACATCGTCGAGCGC
>JANPCA010000183.1:0-20215 GCA_031430715.1 Hyphomicrobiales bacterium
CAAAGCGCTTTGAATAAATTTCCTTTATTCTGGATTTTGACACCGGTCAAGCGGAAACCTGCGAAACCTACAGTTTTCAGCGTAATTACTGCATTGCAGCATATTTTTGCGGTTGCATCCAGATCTGAACCGCACCGGTTCCACATTAGATTTGAAAGCGCTTTGAGAATGTGGCACGGTCATTCGCATGAATCTCCGCGAGCTTTCCACCCAGCTTGGCCTGTCGCAGACGACGGTCAGCCGGGCTCTCAATGGTTTCCCCGAGGTCTCGGAGGAGACACGGGCCCGGGTGCGCGCCGCGGCGGAACTGCATGGCTACCGGCCAAGTGCCGCGGCCAGGAGGCTGGCCACCGGCCAGTCCGGCACGCTGGGGATGGTGTTTCCGGGTGAGCGCAACATGCTGGGCGATCTGCTCTTCACCGAGTTCCTGGGGGGCTGTGTCAGCAAGGCTTCCGAGCTCAGCTACGATGTCACGCTCGGCATGGCTTACGGTTCACAATCGGAGGAGGCGGTCTATCGCCGGGCGGTGCGCAATGCCCGGGTCGATGCCATGATCCTGTCCAGTCCGCTGGTCGCCGACCCGCGGCCCGCCCTGCTGCGCCAACTCGGCATGCCCCATATCGTCCATGGCCGCACCCAGTCGCCCGAGGCCTATGCCTTTCTCGATATCGACAACGAGGGCGCCTTCCACGCGGCGGCCAAGCTGCTGGCCGATCTGGGTCACCGCCGCATGGCGCTGATCAATGGCGAGCAGCACTATAATTTCGCCGCCGACCGCGAGCGCGGCTTCCGCCGGGCACTGGAGGCCCGCAGCATCGATCTGCCGCCCGAATTCGTTTGCGGCGAAGCCATGGTGGAGACCAACGGCCATGCCCAGGCCCAGCGCCTGCTCGGCGCTCCGGCGGGACAGCGGCCCACGGCGTTCGTGTGTTCGAGCATCGGCCTGGCATCGGGCGTGGCCAAGGCCTGCCGCGCGCTTGGCCTGATCATCGGCCGCGACGTGGCCCTCATCGCCCATGACGACCGGCTGCACGACATGGGGGCCGAGACCTTCGACCCACCGCTCACCACCACGCAATCCCCGATCGGCGATGCCGGGCGGCGCATCGTCGAACTCTGCGTGGCGATGCTGCAAAATCCGGCCGAACCGCTACCCGCCGAAGTGTGGCCGGCGGATCTGGTGGTCCGGCAATCGACGATGCCAGCGCCTAGCCCTTGAGCAGCGACTTCAGGCTGACCGCCGGATCGGCCAGTGTCTCCGCGCCGGGGCTGATGCCCTTGGCGATCATCATTTCGACGAGTTTCACGTCGCGGGCGATGGAATTGCCGGGGCCGATGCCGCTGGCGCCCACGAGGCGGCCGTTGCCATCGCGGTGGCAGAGCAGGAAGGCCTCTGGCCCCAGGGTGCGGCGGACGATTTCAGCGCCGTCGCCGGGCATGCCGGCGATCTGCAGCGAGAGTTCATACTGATCCGACCAGAACCACGGCACGGCGGTGTAGGATTTCGATCCGCCGGCCATGTTTTCGGCGGCAACCGAGGCCTGGTCCTGGGCATTGCGCCAGGCCTCGAGGCGGATGCGTTTGTTGCCGAACAGCGGATGCGGAAAGGAACAGCAGTCGCCCGCCGCGAATATATCGGGGTCGCTGGTGCGCAGATGGGTATCGCAGGCGATGCCATTGTCGAGTTCGAGACCGGCGTCACGGGCGAGCTTCGTCTCGGGAACAGCACCGATGCCTGCGATGATGACATCGGCCGCAATGGTCCGGCCGTCGGCCAGGGTGACGGCATCGGCGGCGAGCGCGGCGATGCCGGTGCCGGTGAGCATCTCGACGCCTGCCGCCACATGGCGGGCATGGACCACGGCGGCGATTTCTTGCGGCACGCCGCGCATCAGGATACGGGGCAGGGCCTCGATCAGGTTGACGGCGCAGCCGCGTTTGGTGGCGCTAGAGGCCAGTTCCAAGCCGATGAAGCCGCCGCCGATGATGGCGATCCTGGCGCCGGGCTGGAACTTGGCCCGGAGTGCCACCGTATCGGAAAAATCGCGCAGTGTGATGGCGTTTTCGGCGCCCGGGCAGGTGAGTTGCCGGGGCTTGGCGCCGGTGGCGAGCAGGAGCTTGTGGTAGGCGAGTGTTTCATCGCCCACGCGGATGGTGTGGCCGGCAGCGTCGATGGCGGTGACGGGTTTGCCAAGGCGCATGTCCGCCTTGAGGGAGGCGGCCATGCCTGCGTCGAGGAGTATGACGGGGGAAGGCTCTTCGTCCGACGTGATCGCCGCCTTGGACAGCGGCGGCCGGTCATAGGGCATCAGGGCTTCTTCGCTGACCAGCGTAACGGGGCCATCCCAGCCCGCGGCGCGCAAGCCGATGATGGCCCGGGCACCGGCCATGCCGCCGCCCACAATTACCATTGCCTGGCTCATCGGGTCAGCCGACGTCGATCATGACTTTGCCGCCCTCGACCTTCACCGGATAGGTCTTGAGGTCGATGCAGACGGGGGCACCCTTGGCGGCACCGTTGCGATAGTCGAAACGTCCGTTGTGCTTGGGGCATTCGATGATGTTGTCCATCACCAACCCGTCGGCCAGATGGATCTTCTCATGGGTGCAGAGGCCGTCGGTGGCATAATACTTGTCGTCGGGCGAGCGGTAGATGGCGAAGGTGCGGCCGTCATGATCGAAGCGCATCACGTCTTCTTCGTCAATTCCGCCCACCGCGCAGGCCTCGATCCACTGAGCCATTCGTTCCTCCAGACGTTCCAAAAATACTGCCGGCTATTCCGCCGCCGCCCGCGCCGGCGCGCCCTCGGGAAGCTGGCGGGCGATGGCCCAGCCCGGCTCGCGGATCTGCCGCAGCACGGCCGGGATGATCTCGCGATAGGCAGCCCAGACGCTTGGGTAGGGTTCCGGGCAATATTGCTTCATCTCGGCGTGGAGTTGCGGCAGGGCATGATAGGGCACCATCGGGAACATGTGATGCTCGACGTGATAGTTCATGTTCCAATAGAGGAAGCGCAGCACCGGATTCATGTAGACGGTGCGGCAGTTCAAGCGGTGGTCGAGCGTGTCCTCGGGCAGACCCGCATGCTGGGTCAGGCCGGTGACGACATGTAGCCAGGCGCCATACATGGAGGGCAGCGGGCCGATCAGCAGCATCGGCAGGATCGATCCGAGATAAATCGAGACGGCGATCACAGCGAGATGGATGACCAGGGTGATGCGGGCCACGCGATAGACCCTGAAGCGCTCGGACTCAGGGATATAGGAGGCCTCGTCGGCACTGACCTTGCCCGACGCATGGAGAAGGACGCCCTTGAAATAATACCACGCCTGGGGAATGGCGAAGAACATCGACATCACCTTCAGCACCACGGTGGGGCGCATCACGGCGATTTCGGGGTCGCGGCCCACCACCAGCGTATCAGTGTGGTGGCGGGTATGGCTCCAGCGCCAGACTGTCGGGTCGCGCAGGATCATGAAACAGGCGATGTGATAGATGACATCGTTCATCCAGGCGGTCTTGAAGGCGGTGCCGTGGCCGCATTCATGCCAGCGGGAATCGGAGGATGACCCGTAGAGCACGCCATAGGCGAGGATGAAGGGCAGCGACCACCAGCTTGGCCAGAAAGCGATTGCCGATCCGGCGGTCACCAGGAAAGCCGCGAACCAGATCGCCGTATCGCGGTTGGCCGGGCCGTCGCTGCGCTGCATCAGTTCCTTCAGGCGTTTCCTCGGGATCGGCGCCTGATACCATTGTGCCGACACCAGGTGATGCTCCTCGGCATATTGGGTATCGCGGCCAGTCAGGCTGTAGTCGCGCGGAAAAACCAGGTCGGTCATGGCATCTTGTCCTCAAGCTTCAGCGATACATAGAAGAAATGCCCCGGCGCAACAAGTTTTCCGTGATATAATCTATCAGATTGCATCAGAACCTTGCATCGGCTATGAATCTTTCTGCGAGAAGTGAAGGCGTACCCATGGTCAAGCGGCCGACAATCACCGACCTTGCAGCCCAAGCGGGCGTCAGTGTCGCAACCGTCGACCGGGTGCTCAACCGGCGGCTGCCGGTGCGCCAGGACACGGCAATCCGCGTGGTGCAGGCGGCCGAAGCGATCGGCTATCACGCCACTGGTCTGCTCAAGCGGCGGCTCACGGAAGTGCCGCGGCGCAGTTTCGGATTTCTGCTGCAGAAGCGCCACGATATCTTCTACCAGTCCTTCGGCGCCGAACTGGTGGCGGCCACCAAGGGGTTCGAGGCTGTGGACGGCAAGGCGGTGCTGGAATTCGTCGACGAACTGGTGCCGGCACGGATCGCGGCGCGCATCCGCGATCTTGCCGACCGGGTCGAGGCCATGGCCATCGTCGCCGTCGACCACCCGACCGTCAACGAGGCGGTGGAGGACGTGGTGGCGCGCGGCAAGGCGGTATTCACACTTCTGAGCGACATCACCAGCCCGGCGCGCAGCTGCTGTCTGGCGGTCGATTCGCGTAAAGCCGGGCGCACCGCGGCCTGGACCATTTCCAAACTGGCCAAGCAGCCGGGCAAGGTCGGCATTCTGCTCGGCAGCCACCGCTATCTCAGCCAGGAAATCTCCGAGATCAGCTTTCGCAGCTACATGCGCGAGCATGCGCCCGCCTTCCAGGCCATGGAGCCGATCATCAACCTCGACGACGAGCGCATCGCCTATGAGGCGGTGGTTGATATGCTGGCCAGCAATCCAGACCTGGCGGGCATCTATGTCTCAGGTGGCGGCCAGGAGGGGCTGGTGCGGGCCCTGCGTGAGGAGCGCGGCAAGCGCCATGTGGTGGCCGTGTGCAATGAATTGACGCCCTCGACCCGGGCCGCCCTGATCGACGGCACCATCGACATGGCGCTGCGCACGCCGATCGAGGCCATGGCGGGGCGCGCTGTGGCCCTGATGGCCGGAGCACACGGGGGGGCCTTGGGGGAGATTCCGGCGCAGGTGCTGTTTCCGGCGGAAATCTATATCAGCGAGAATGTCTGAGGTCTGCTATGATCCATCACCGGACCCATTTTCGTGTCTGATAGTTTTTGACACTATCGCCAGGGGTGGTTCTGCGATGGTTGACTCGATACGGAAATAGAATAATTTGTCCATATTCGGAGTGCAATGCTACAAATATTCCATCGCAATTCCGATGCTGTCAGCAGACCGATTAAGACTGCGGACGGCGGCAAAATAATCAAGTAGACAAATCTCAGGGGCGCGGTCAGCCGCCTCGAATGTGGAGGAGACTAACATGAAGAAACTGGTATTCGGGGCACTGATGTTCGCCCTCATGAGCACGGCGGCGCATGCCGAGAAGATCGGCGTATCCATCGCCCTGCTCGAACATAACTTCCTGGCAGTGATGGCCAAGGGCATGACCGACTATGCCGCGACCGTCCCCGGCCTCGAACTGCAGGTCGAAGACGGCCAGAACGACGTTGCCAAGCAACTCGACCAGGTGAACAACTTCATCGCCTCGGGCGTCGATGCGATCATCGTCAACGCCGTCGACACCTCGGCCACCCAGGCGATGACCGATGCCGCCGCCAAGGCCGGCATTCCGCTGGTCTATGTCAACCGCCAGCCGATCAACGTCGATACGCTGCCCGACGGCCAGGCCTTCGTGGCCTCGAACGAAGTCGATTCCGGCACGCTCGAGACCAAGGAAATCTGCCGCCTCCTGAAGGAGAAGGGCAAGGGTTCGGGCGCCAACATCGTGGTCATGGTCGGCGAATTGTCGAATCAGGCCGCCGTGCAGCGCACCCAGGACATCCATGACGTGATCGGCACGCCGGATTGCAGCTTCATGAAGATCGTCGAAGAACAGACCGCCGAATGGAACCGGGCCAAAGGCCAGGATCTGATGACCAACTGGATCGCCAAGGGCGTCAAGTTCGATGCCGTCGTCGCCAACAACGACGAGATGGCGATCGGCGCCATCCAGGCGCTGAAGTCAGCTGGCGTTGCCAGGGATTCCTACATCATCGGCGGCGTCGACGCCACCCAGGACGCCCTCATCGCCATGCAGGCCGGCGACCTCGACGTGACGATCTTCCAGGACGCCGCTGGCCAGGGCAAGGGCTCGATCGATACGGCCCTCAAGATCAAGAAGGGCGAGAAGGTCGACAAGAAGGTCTATATCCCCTTCCAGCTGGTGACGCCTGCCAACATCGGCGACTTCCTGACCAAGAACTAAATATCCTTCATATGGATGATCCCGCGCCGGGCACAACCCGGCGCGGGATATTGATCGCCGCGGGGGTTAAGCGAAGATGACGGATGCAGGCGTCGCAACAGCGTCGATTTCGAAGGCCAGGCGCAAGACGCTGCCGGCTGAAATGAACGCCTTCCTGGGGCTGCTGGTGCTGATCGTGCTGTTCGAGGTTCTCGGCTGGATCTTCATCGGCCAGAGCTTCATGGGCAACGATCTGCGCCTCAGAATCATGATCACCCAGGTCGCGGTGGTCGGCATTCTGGCGGTCGGCGTCACGCAAGTCATCATCTCGGGCGGCATCGACCTCTCCGGCGGCTCAATCATCGGTGCGACGTCGATGATCGCCATGAGCTTCGCCCAGTCTTCGGTGTTTCCGCGCGCCATCTATATCGAGCAAGGCTGGATCGATCTGCCGATCGTCATTCCAATCGCCATCGGGCTTGGCGTGGCGCTGCTCTGCGGCATCGTCAACGGACTGCTGGTGGCCTATGTCAAGCTGCCACCCTTCATCGCGACACTCGGCATGATGGTTTCGGCCCGCGGCGTGGCCCTGTGGTACACCGAGGGCAAGCCCATCAGCTTTCCCACCGACTCGTTCAAGGCGATCGGCGAAGGCCTGATGCCGGTGTGGATATTCATCGCCGTCGCCGTGCTGTTCTGGCTGGTGCTGCGCTATACGCTCTATGGAAAGCATACCTATGCCATCGGCTCCAACGAGGCGGCGGCGCGCATGTCGGGCATCAATGTCGAGAGCGCCACCTGTTCCTGGTCTATGTCATCGCCGCCCTGTTGGCGGGCCTCGCTGGGCTGGTGCTGACGGCGCGCTCGCAGACCGCGCAAGCGCTGTTCGGCACCACCAACGAACTCGACGCCATCGCCATGGCGGTGATCGGCGGTGTATCGCTGGCCGGCGGGCGCGGCAGCATTCTCGGCACGGCGATCGGCATGCTGATCTTCGGGGTGATCTTCTCCGGCTTCATCTTCCTGTCGGTCGATGCCTACTATCAGAACATGGTCAAGGGTGCCATCATCGTCGGCGCCGTGGCGCTCGACCAGTGGCGCCAGAAGCGCCAGGCAATGGAGGTTTAGGCCATGTCCGATGTCATCCTGAAGACCGAGGGCCTCACCAAGCACTATGGCGGCCTGCACGCGCTGGAGAATGCGAATTTCGAACTGCGCAAGGGCGAGCATGTCGCCATCATGGGCGACAACGGGGCGGGAAAATCGACTTTCGTGCGCCAGATCACCGGCGTCGAACAGCGCTCGCGCGGCAAGATCATCTTCGACGGACAAGAGGTCAATTTCTCTGGACCCCTCGATGCCCGCGAGGCGGGGATCGAGACGGTGTTTCAGAACCTCGCCCTCGCCGACGATCTCGACGTGCCGTCGAACCTGTTCCTGGGCCGCGAGAAAATCCTGCTCAACCTCGGACCCTTCTCGATCCTCGATTTCAAGGGCATGAAGGCTGCGACCGAGGCGGCGCTGAAACGCACGGCAGTGAAAATTCCCAACCTCTCGAACACCATCCGTAACATGTCGGGCGGCCAGCGCCAGTGCGTGGCCATCGCCCGCACCGCGACCTTTGCCTCGAAACTCATCATCATGGACGAGCCCACCGCGGCATTGGGCGTGCAGGAGACCAGGCAGGTCGAGAATATCATCCGGACACTGAAGGCCAACGGCGAGCCCTTGATCATCATCAGCCACAACATGCGCCAGGTCTTCGACCTCGCCGACCGCATCGTGGTGTTCCGCCGCGGGCGCATCGTGGCCAACCTGAACAAGGCGGACACCAGCGGCGAGGATATCGTCTCCTATATCACCGGCGCCAAGACCGGCGCGGAATTCGCCGACGCGGCATAGCTTCCCGGCCCCCTCGACAGGAGAGAACACGATGAAAGCAAAACTGGGCATGTCGCCCATCGCCTGGTGGAACGACGATCTGCCGGAACTCAGCGATGATGTGTCGCTGGAGGAATGCTTGCGGCAATCGCGCTCGGCGGGTTTCACCGGCATGGAAATGGGCCGGCGTTTTCCGCCCGATCCGCAGCTGATGCTGCCGGTGCTGAAAGCCGCCGATGTGACGCTGTGCGGCGGCTGGTTCTCGGGGACATTGGTGGACGATTCGCTAGCGTCCAACAAGGAACGCATCGGGCCGATGATCGAGCTGTTCAAGGCGGTCGATGCGCCGTGCATCGTCTATGGCGAGGTCGGCCGCTCGATCCAGGGCGAGCGCTCGAAGCCGCTCGCCACCAAACCCAAGCTTTCCGATTCCGAGATGAAATCCTACGGGGCGAAGGTGAGCGAATTCAGCGGCTGGGTGCATGCCCAGGGCATGCCGCTGACCTATCACCATCACATGGCGGCGGTGGTCGAGACCGAGCCGGAACTCGATCTGTTCATGGCCAATTCAAGCATTCCGCTGCTTTACGACGCGGGCCACATGGCCTTCGCGGGCGGCGATGTGCTGCGTGTCATCGACAAGCACCATAAGCGCATCACCCACGTCCATACCAAGGATGTGAGGATGGAGGTCATCAACGGGCTCGACCGCGCACGAGAAAGCTTCCTCGACGCGGTGGTCAAGGGCGCCTTCACAGTGCCGGGCGACGGCTCGCTCGATTTCGCGGCGATCGTCAAGAAGCTGGCCGGTTATGGTTACGAGGGCTGGTTCGTGGTCGAGGCCGAGCAGGACCCGGTCAAGGCCCCGCCGCTCAAGATGGCGCGGATCGGACATAAGGAACTGATGCGGGTGATGACGGCGGCCGGCTACGAGGTGGTCAACTGAAACGGATTATTAATTTTCGTTGCAACGCTGTACATGCAGCAATGTTTGTTGCAATCATGGAAGAAATGCTACTATAAGCTTCGTATCCGCGGCGGCCGCCAAGAGCCTGGCGGAGCAAGGGAGGACGTTCCGTGGCCCTGCTTGAAGTTCGCAATGCCGCCAAGCATTTCGGCGCCATTCATGCCGTCAACGACATCAGCTTCGAGGTCGAGGCCGGCGAAGTCGTGGGCTTGATGGGCGACAATGGTGCTGGCAAGTCGACCATGGTCAAGCTCATCGCCGGCAATTTCCCGCCGACCCATGGCGAAGTCGCGGTCGATGGCGAAGTCTGCCATTTCCACAAGCCCATCGAGGCGCGCGCCAAGGGCATCGAGGTCGTCTATCAGGATCTCGCCATCGCCGATAACCTGACGGCGGCGCAGAACGTGTTCCTGGGCCGCGAGATCGAGAAGGGCCCGTGGCCATTCCGCGTGCTCGACAAACAGGCGATGATCGACAAGTCGGGCGAACTCTTCGGCGAGTTGAAGTCGGAAACCCGCCCGCGCGACCTGGTGCGCAAGATGTCGGGCGGCCAGCGCCAGGCGGTGGCCATCGCCCGCACGAGGCTCTCCAATGCCAAGCTGGTGCTGATGGACGAACCGACGGCGGCGATTTCGGTGCGCCAAGTGGCGGAAGTCCTTGAACTTATCCGCCGGATGAAAGCTCAAGGTGTCGCCGTCATGCTGATCAGCCACCGCATGCCCGACGTCTTCGCCGTTTGCGACCGCATCATCGTCATGCGCCGCGGCACCAAGGTCGCCGATAAGGTCGTGGCGGAGACGTCGCCGGAAGAGATCACCGGACTGATAACGGGAGCGATCCGTGCCGCATAGCGCAAAAATGTCCAGCGAGGCCGGGCATGCTTCGATATCCGACGTCGTGGGCATCAAGGAACAGACGGTTTTCCAGCGCATCGTGGCGAGCCAGCCGTTCTGGGTCAGCGTGGCACTCCTGGTTCTCGTCGTCTACATGACGATTCTGGAACCGTCGTTCGGCACCGTCGACAATGTGGCGAACGTCACGCGCAATTTCGCCCCCTTCGGCATCATGGCGCTGGGCATGACGGTGGTGATCATAACCGGTGGCATCGACCTCTCTGTCGGTTCCATCATGGGCCTCGTCGCCATCGTGGCGGGCCTGTTCCTCACCTGGGAATATCCCTGGTATGTGGCCTTCTTCATGGGCCTCGTGGCGGGCCTTGCCTGTGGCGTGGTCAATGGCTACTTCGTCGCCTATGTCGGCATGCCGTCCTTCGTCGTGACGCTCGGCATGCTGTCGATCGCGCGCTCCCTGGCGGTGGTGTTCTCGGGCAACCAGATGCTTTATAAGTTCGGCCCCGACGCGCCGATCGTCAAGGCCATTGGCCAGGCGAAATTCCCGCGTCAGACGCCGGGCGATGCCATTCCGGATTGGATTCCGCAATTCTCCTCGCAATTCTGGCTGATGATCCTGTTGGCGCTGGTCGTGGGATATGCCTTCAACTTCAAGGCCTGGGGGCGGCATCTGATGGCCATCGGCGGTAACGAGAACGCGGCGCGCCTGACCGGCGTTCCGGTCGACTGGATCAAATTCAACGCCTATGTCTTCTCGGCCTTCACCGCCTCGCTCGCCTCGCTCCTGCTGCTGGGCTACAACGGCTCGGCCATCAATGCCATGGGCGTGGGTTATGAGCTTCGCGTCATCGCCGCCACCGTCATCGGCGGCGCCAATCTGATGGGGGGTGCCGGCACGGCCTTCGGCGCCATCATCGGCGCGGCCTTTCTCGAGGTCATCCGCAATGCGCTGCTGATGGCCGGCATCGATTCAAATTGGCAGGGCGCGTTCGTTGGCGCCTTCATCATTCTCGCGGTTCTTCTCGGCATGAGATCGCCAGCCGGCAAATCCCTGATTGCCGAAGGTTGGGAGAGGCTCTTCCCGAAGAGGCACCGTTAGAAAATCCGGGTTCACTGCCGGCAAATCACAGTGAAGTTCAAACAGGAGGAAAGACCCCAATGAAGAAACTACTGATCAGCACCATCCTTGCGGCCGGCGCCCTTGCCGTTGCGGCCAGCGGCGCCCAGGCGAAATATATCTTCGCCCTGGTGCCGAAGAACATGAACAACCCGTTCTTCGACCAGGCCCGCGACGGCTGCAAGAAGGCCGAGGCCGAATCGAACGGCGAATTCGAATGCATGTATATCGGCCCCGGCGAGCATGGCGGCGGCGACGAGCAGGTCACGATTGTGCAGGATTTGGTGGCCAAGAAGGTCGACGGCATTGCGGTGGCAGCCGCGAATGCGGCGGCCATGGTGGTGGGCGCGCAGGCCGCGAAAGACGCCGGCATTCCAGTGCTCACCTGGGATACGGACCTGTTGCCCGATAGCAAGGGATTGCGCCTGGCCTATATCGGCACCCACAATTACGAGATCGGCACCAACCTTGCCAAGCTCGTCAAGACCATCAAACCGAATGGCGGCACCATCTGCATTCAGTCGGGCGGCGCTGCGGCGGCCAACCACAATGAGCGCATGAAGGGCATTCGCGACGAACTCGCCGGCAAGGAGTCGGCCGAGTCGCCGGGCGACGCGCTCACCGGCCAGAACGGCTGGACGGAAGCGGCCGGTTGCCCGCTCTACACCGACGACGACTTCCCGCGTTCGGTGCAGCAGTTCGAGGATTTCATGGCCGCAAACCCGACGCTCGACGCCTTCGTGCCGACCGGCGGCTTCCCGCAGTTCATCCCCGACGCCAACCGCGCCGCGGTCGAGAAATACAAGGGCAAGATCGCCGACAAGTCCCTGGCGCTGGTCGTCGCCGACACGCTTCCCATACAACTCGACCAGATGAAGGAAGGCCTGTCGCTCGGACAGGTCGGCCAGCGCCCGTTCGAAATGGGCTACAAGACCATGATGGCGCTGTGGGCGATCAAGAAGGGCGAGGCCGCTCCCGCCGATCCGACCTACACGGGCCTCGACGTCTGCACGCCCGAGACGGTCGACACCTGCATCGCGAAGTAAGTAGCGTGATTTGAAGCCGATGGGCGGAAGGAAGCTTCCGCCCATTATCTTTTTGATGGATGCGCGGCGAAGATACCTATGTCAGCCAAATCCTTCCCTGCGGCGGGAAGGGCAGGACGCCGTCGCGCAGCGTGAGCGGCACATTGCCCAGGTTGTCGAACCATTGGCTGATGCCGGTGGCGGCGAGCGTGCCCTGGCCGATGTTCTGCCAGAGTTCCGAGAAATTATAGATGCAGACGAGCGGCCCCACCGGACTGCGGCGGGCGTAAGCGAAGAGGCCTTCGACACCCAAATCGAGAATCGACACCGGGTTCGCGGCATGGATGTGCTGTGTCAAGCGGCGGCGTTCCAGAATGTGGCGCAGCCCTGAATAGATGCGGCCCTCGATGGTCCCGGGCTGGTGACGGTGGGCGGCGCGCTGCCAGTCCATCTTGGGCCGGTGCATCCAGCGGCCGTCGTGCTTCAGGTTAGGATCCTGCTCATAGCTGTGATCGTTGAGGAGGCCCAGTTCGTCGCCCATGTAGAGGAGCGGGATGCCGCCGAAGCTGGCGATCAGGGCATGGCCCATGAGGATGCGGTGGATTGCGGCATTGATCGCTTCGGGATCATTGGCGGCAAGAGCGGTCTCAAGGCCGCAGAGGGAGGCGCAGGTGCCGTTGGTGCGCTTGTCGCCGGTGCCGGGGTTTGACTGGAAATCGCCGCCGCGCGCGAAGCCGCCGGGAAAGCGCCCGGCATAGAAATCGGCGAGGAAGCCGCGGTGGGTGAAGCCGGTGACGCCAACCGCAAACGCATCCTCGTCGGTCACCGCCCAGCCGATATCGTCGTGGCAGCGGAGATAGGTGCCCCAGGTGGCATTGACGAAACTTTCCGGGAAATGGCTTTTCAGAACGTAGTTCATCAGTTTCGTCTGGCGCGTGGCAAGCGCCGACCAGAACTGCACCATGAGCGAGTTATGATACGCAAGGTTGCCCTCGCGGCCCGAATGCTTGCCCTGGCCCAGATAGGGGATGAGGTCCTTCGGAGCGACGATCGCCTCTTCTTTGTGGATCAAGGCCGGGGCCACGATGCGGCTGGCGGCGCGCAGCGCCTGCAGGAGTTGATGCACTTCCGGCTCGTTCTGGCAACGCGTGCCCAAACGCTTCCACATGAAGGCCACGGCATCGAGCCTGACCGCCTCCACGCCCTGGTTGGCGAGGAAGAGCATGATCTTGACGATCTCGAGAAAGATGTTGGGGTTGGTCCAGTTGAGATCCCACTGGTGCTCGTTGAAGGTGGTCCACACCCATTTGCCGAAATCCGGATAATAGGTGAAATTGCCGGGTGCGTTGGCCGGGAAAACCTCGACGAGCGTCTCGGAATATTTATCCGGCATCGTCTTGTCGTCGAACATCCAGTAATAGTCCTGGTAGCGCTTGTCACCGGCGCGCGCGCTCTCCGCCCACGCGTGTTCCTTGGCGGTGTGATTGAGGACGAGATCGATGCAGACGCTCATGCCGCGGGCGCGCAGCGCCGCCGTCACCTCCTCAAGATCGGCCATGGCGCCGAGCTGCGGATCGATGGCGCGGTAGTCCATGACCGAATAGCCGCCATCGCTGTCGCCGGGGCGGGGTTGCAAGCAGGGCATGAAGTGGACGTAGGTAACGCCCAGCTCTTCAAGATAGGAGGCCTTGCCGAGAACACCCTTCAGGGTGCCGTTGAAGCGGTCGATATAGAAGACGTAACCGACCATGTCCTGGCGCTGGAACCAGTCGGGTTCGAGATCGCGCTGCAGGTCGAGGTTCCGCAAGGTTTCGGGCCGGGCCTTCTGGAGTTCGATCAATGCTCCGATCAGTTCCTCGCAGAAGGCGCCATAGGAGGTTTGCGCGCCGTAGAGCTCTTCCAGTGGCCCGAAGAGATCGCGTTCGCTGCGGGCAAAGCGCAAGGCGAACAGGTTCTTCTGATATTCCGCCAGGCCCGTATCGGCAGCCAGCAGGCGATCCGCAATGGCGCGGTTTCCAGTCGCGGTACGGTCCATGGCTGGGCTCCTCCCTCTGACAAATGAATCTCAAAGCGCTTTGAGAATTGTGAGTTTTTTGAACTGCCTCGGGTTATTTCCATCCTTTTATGACTGCGAAAAACGTTGAAATCAATGAGTTTGTGAGAGAATTTCGCGCTGCACCTGCGAAGACATTTATTCAAAGCGATTTGAAAACGCCCTGGGGCCGTGTTAAAGAACCTGAAGATGCCGCTAACATGGGAGGCCCATATGACGATCCGTGCCCTGGTCTGGAACGAGAACGAACACGAGAAGATCAACGCGCTGGTGAAGCGGCTCTATCCTTACGGCATACATGCCGCCATCGCCAAGGCTTTCGATGGCCAAGAGGATATCGAGGCCGGAACCGCGACCCTCGACATGCCGGAACACGGGCTGACCGAGGAGCGCCTGGCCAAGACCGATGTGCTGCTGTGGTGGGGCCACATGGCGCATGGCAAGGTCGACGATGCCGTCGTGGCGCGGGTGCAAAAGCGGGTGTGGGAGGGCATGGGGCTCATCGTCCTCCATTCCGGTCACTTCGCCAAGATCTTCACACGGCTGCTCGGCACGCCCTGCTCGCTCAAGTGGCGCGAGGCGGGCGAGGTGGAGCGGCTGTGGGTCATCAACCGCAATCACCCGATCGCGGCGGGCCTGCCGGAATATATCGAGATCGAGAACGAGGAGATGTATGGCGAACCGTTCCTCATTCCAGAACCGCTCGAGACGGTGTTCATCTCGTGGTTCGAGGGCGGCGAGGTGTTCCGCTCCGGGGTCACCTTCCAGCGGGGTGCCGGCCGCATCTTCTACTTCCGCCCCGGCCACGAGGCCTATCCGACCTTTCACAACGCCCAGGTGCTGCAGGTGATCCACAACGCCACGCGCTGGGCCTATAATCCCGCCGCGGCCTGGAAGGGTGTGGAGTACGCGCCGAACGTGCCCCATACACAAGCGCCGGTGCCGCTCACCGTGAAAGGCCCGCGCCTCCATGGGGACGGCGAGGAGGGCTACCGGTGAGCGCCGCGCCAAGGAAAATCCGCGTCGCAGTGCTGGGCACGGGCAACATGGCCGCGCAGCATGCCAGGCTTTTCGCCGCCGACCCGCGCGTCGACCTGGTGGCGGCCGCCGACGCCGATGGCACGCGCGCCGCGGCTTTCGCGGAACGCCATGGGATTGCGAAGTCCTTTGGCAGCCTTGAGGAGGCGCTGGCCTGGGGCAAGTTCGACGCCATCACCAATGTGACACCCGATGCGGCGCACTATCCGACGACGATGAAGATCATCGCGGCGGGCAAGCATGTGCTGTGCGAGAAGCCGCTGGCCGAGAGCTTTGCACTTGCCGATGACATGGCGAAGGCCGCCGCCGCGGCGGGCGTCATCAACATGGTGAACCTGAGCTACCGCAATGTCGCGGCCTTGCAGAAGGCGAAGGTGCTGATTGCAGCGGGCGAAATCGGCGAGATACGCCATGTCGAAGCGTCCTACCGGCAGAGCTGGCTGGTCGGCAAGCATTGGGGCGATTGGCCCAGCGAGCCCATGTGGCTTTGGCGCCTGTCGGAAAGTCACGGCTCCAAGGGCGTACTGGGCGACGTCGGCATTCATATCCTGGACTTCGCCACCTTTGCGGCGGGCATGATGCCGGTGTCGATCCAGGCGCGGCTGAAGACCTTTGCCAAGGCCGAGGGCGATCAGATCGGCGCCTATCGGCTCGATGCCAATGACAGCGCGGCCATGCAGGTGGAGTTCGAGAACGGGGCGCTGGGCGTCATCCACGCCAGCCGCTTCATGACTGGCTATGGCAATGTGCTGAAGCTTGATGTGTTTGGAACCCTGGGGGCGATCGAGATCGTGCATGGTTCGGAATGGACCGAGCTGCGCATGTGTTCGGGCGAGGATGTGCATACGCAGGCGTGGCGGAAGGTGGCGGCGGATGGGGTGCCGACCATCCATGCCAAGTTCATCGGCGCGGTGGCGGGCGGGGTCAATGGCGAGCCCTCCTTCCGGCGCGGCGCCGATCTGCAGGCCATTCTCGATTTGTGTTTCAGCGAAGAGGCGGCGCGTGGCGCGGCGGTTATGCGTCCGGCTTGACTTTCAGAGCGGTGTTTCGATGGCGCGGCGGGTTGCCGCCAATGATGCGTTGTCATCGAAGGTTACGGTTGGGCCATCGGCATGGATGCCGAGATCGCGCCAGAGTGTTGCCAGGTCGGGCGTCACTGCTTCGAGGCGCATGGCGTTGTACTGGCTGGTCAGGACAGTGGTGCCGGTGGCCTTGTCGCCCAGGCCCAACGTTTCGGCGAAATCCCATTCGCGGCGGAAATCGCGCTCGGCGTTGATGGCGCGCAGCGCCTGCTGGAGGCCCCTGGCGTTACCGGTCACTTTCCGAATAGCGACATCGGCCAGCAGGCAGAAGATGGCGCCGCCCCAATAGGTGCGGCCCCAGTTCACGGTGACGTCATAACCGCCATCGCCAGAGGCCGGAAGCCCACGCGGCATCATGTGGACAAAATCGCCCCAGACCTGCGCCGCCGCGAGGTGGCCAGCCTGAAGCCTGGCGATCGATTCGACATAGACGGCAAGGCCCTCGGCCATCCAGTTGTGCTTGCGGTTCATCCAGGGAAAGGCCAGATGCACCATTTCATGCACCATCACCCAATCCTTGCGCAGGAGGTCCGGCTCGGCCGAATCCTTTCCGGCGCGGACGCGAATTGTGGGCACGTCGCCGGGAAAAGTCTGGCCGCCGCGCACGCCCCGGCCATCGGCCGCGCCAACCCGGATCACCACCGCGGGCACCGGAAAGCGGCCGTAATAGGCCTGAACCGCAGCACCGCTTTGCAACACCCAGCGCTCGACGAGACTGGCGAAGGCCGGGATCACCTCGCCCTCGATGTCGAGCGTGACGCGCGATGGGCCGAACTCAAGCCGCCAGGTGGCCGCCCGTGCCGGGCCCGCCAACACGGCAAGCGGACTTGCGAGGAGTGCGCGTCTGTTCATGACTTAAACTCCAGCGCAAGCCCCAATCACTTGCGAGACACGAAAGCGTGTCAGGCGGGAATGGCCAGTCCGATGGGGCAGGAGACGCCGGTGCCGCCGATGCCGCAATAGCCTTGCGGGTTCTTGGCGAGATATTGCTGGTGGTGGGTTTCGGCGAAGTAGAAGCTCTGGGCCTCGGCGATCTCGGTGGTGATGGCGCCGAAGCCCTTGGGGTTCAGTGCCGCCCCGTAGGAGGCTTTGGCGGCCAGCGCGGCATCGCGCTGGGCCGTGCCCTTCCAATAGATGGCGGAGCGGTATTGGCTGCCCACGTCATTGCCCTGGCGCATGCCCTGGGTGGGATCATGGGCCTCGAAGAAGACCTTGAGTAGCGCCTCATAGCTGACCAAGGCCTGATCGAAGACCACCAGCACCGATTCGGCATGGCCAGTCTGGCCGGAACAGACCTCCTCATAGGTGGGGTTCGGCGTGAAGCCGCCGGCATTGCCAACGGCGGTCAGCCAGACGCCCGGCACAGCCCAAAATATGCGCTCGGCCCCCCAGTAGCACCCCAGCGCGAAAATGGCCGTCTCGAAGCCTTGAGGGTAGGGCCCCTTGAGGGCATTGCCGTTCAGGTGATGGCGCTCGGCGGTGGGGATTGCGGTGGAACGTCCGGGCAGCGCATCGGCGGCGGTCACGGCGTGGGTCTTCTTGCGGGTGAAGAACATGGCAGCGGTCCTTGTGAGAAGTCTGTCGTCCATATAGTGAGACAAACGGGTCACGGCCACTCAACAGTGCTTGATTAAAGACGGGCCATGGCTTAATCCCCCGCCAGTCTAAGGAAGGGTGGCCGAGTGGTTTAAGGCACACGCCTGGAACGCGTGCATACGTGAAAGCGTATCGAGGGTTCGAATCCCTCCTCTTCCGCCAACATCACCCGAACAAACATTCTCTCCGATGGGTGACGCGCGGAAATTCCAAAGGAATTCAGGGGTTAAGGCCGTGGACCTGTTGACTGCGCGAATGGTGGTGACGTCCAAATGCATTCTCTCTCCGCCGATATTCTCCGAACCCGTTGCCTGCAAGGGTTGAGGTACGGCAATAAAACACGTTATAAATCAATTGATTATGCTGTCCGTACTGCGTTCTCATTTGGCAGTTTCGATGGTACTTCAGAAGCAACTGACTGACAAATATCATGGCGCCACTGACGACACGCCGGTGAAGTGGTATCCGCCGCAAGTTCGTCGATGTGCAGCAATCTCGAGGCTCGGCCATTGCCGAGGAGGCGATCAAACGCATTGCCAAACTCTATGCCGTGGAAAAACTGGCACGTGGCAAATCGCCGGAGGAACGCGCCGCCCTGCGCCAGGAACATGCCAAGCCGGTCTTCGACGGCTTGGAGGCATGACTGCGTATCCAGTTGCCAAGGATATCCGGCAAATCCCCGCTGGCACCGGCCGTCCGCCATGCCCTTGGCCGCATTCCAAAAGCCCGGCCATATGTGGAAAACGGTGTCCTTGAGGCGGACAACAACTCTGTCGAGCGCGCCATGAAAGCGGTGGCAATCGGCAGGAAGAATTGGACATTCGCTGGATCGGAAGGCGGCGGCAAAGCCATGGCCATCGCCTAAATCCCGATCGAAACCGCCAAGCTCAATGGCATCTGCCCACAAGCCTGGCTCACCGATGTGCTTGGCGGGATCGCTGATCACAAGATTACCAGGATCGATGAACTGATGCCTTGGAGTTAGGCTGCAACAGCAGCGTAACAGGGAACACCGCGGCGTGTTAGGCCGGGTTCATCGGACGCATTCTGTTGACGAGCCCTTCAGCCGTGTTCTTGGGCATTTCGAGGACCGATGGCTCAAATTTGTAAAGTTCGATTTAGAGATAGTCACGATATGCCTCAAAATCAGTTTTGTAAATTGCTTCAATTTTTTGCTTTGCCTCGAGTGTCAGCAGCTGGTCATAGGCGGGGAACTGATTGAGTTGACGCACCTGTTGCCGGTTGAAGGCCATCGTATCGAACGCGGCACCCTCCATTGGCTCCTGCTTTGCCTTGCGCGGGCCTTCCAAAGCATGGAGCCATCCGAGGTCATCGAAATTTGTCGCTGGAAAGCCCATTTCGATTTCGAAGGCATTCAACCCAACGAATAATTTCTGCTTTGTGATGTTGATAAGCCGGTCAGGTTTGCGTGTTCTTTCGAAGCGGTGGAATTGTGGCCTGAGGTGAATATTCGCGGCCGAAATATCGATCTCTTGAAGAAAATCGAGAAATTGCTGAAACGAATATCCCTCTTTCGACGCGAAATGCCGGCCCATCACCGACCGCGTCGCATCGTCGGCAAACCCCATCTTGAGTGCGTGGCGATAGATGCTGACGGCCCGGGCGTAGGGATCGCGGATGATCCGCAGGCAGCGCAAGCTGGCGCGGTCGGCTTGGGCGCTACGCTCATACAGTTCCGAATGATAGAATTTCGTGACCCGGTGTTGGTGGATGCGGTTGCCGAATTCGGCGAGTTCATCGCCAAATCCCGACACATGGCTGAACCAGGCATAGACGGTGGTGCAAGCCGACTTCGGCGACCACAACACCATGAAATTCTTGTCGGCATTGAGGAGCGGGCGGGATGTGCCGCCTTCTCGCCCGGCCCTGTTCCCGCTAACCCTCTCTTGTCTCCGCACTCCCGCATCGGCCGGCATGACTTCAGCGTTACCCGCTCCTCCGGCCCGCTCTCCCCGCTTCGCAAGGTTTGCCGCCAATCTCCGGCCTCCAAATCCCGACATGCGTTCCGCCTATGCTATCGCTTCGCTAGTTTCATAAAACTCTCAATATGCCTCAAAGTCGACCTTGTAAACGGCCACGGTATCGACCCGGCCAGCATCGATGCCGGCAAGGAGGCGCTTGAGAGCAGGGCGCTCCATGGTGCCGCCTGAGATGCCACCATCATCATAGAAGTCAGAAAGCAGTGTCCACCCCTCATGCTTCTGGCTTCTAATATAGGCTTCGCAGGCCTCCCGTTGGGCATCGAGCGAATTGAAAGCTGAACCGCCCCGGGATTGCCGGAGGCTTGTTGGTTTAAGTTAAGCGGCCATTTTGGCGTTGTCCATCATGGCGTAGAAGTTTTCTTCGGCTTCTTTGGGCGGGATGTTGCCGATGGGTTCGAGCAGGCGCCTGCGGTTGA
>JANPCA010000184.1:0-5156 GCA_031430715.1 Hyphomicrobiales bacterium
ACGAGATCGCCGAGGAATTGGAAAAGCTGGCGCTCGAAATCGCCGACCTGCTCGACATCCTGCGCTCCAGAGCCCGCGTGCTGGCCATCATCCGCGACGAACTTAGCGCCATCAAAACCGAATTCCAAACACCGCGCCGCACCGAAATCATCGACAACGAAGGCGAAGTCGAGGACGAGGACCTGATCCAGCGCGAGGACATGGTGGTGACCGTGTCGCACTCGGGCTATGTGAAGCGCGTGCCGCTGTCGGCCTACCGCGCCCAGCGCCGTGGCGGCAAGGGCCGCTCGGGCGTGGCCATGAAGGACGAGGATTTCGTCACCAAGCTGTTCGTCGCCAACACCCATACGCCGATCCTGTTCTTTTCCTCCGCCGGCATGGTCTACCGCCTGAAGGTGTGGCGGCTTCCCGTGGGCAATCCGCAGGCGCGCGGCAAGGCGCTCATCAACCTGCTGCCGCTCGCCCAGGACGAGCGCATCACCACCATCCTGCCGATGCCGGAGGAGGGCGGCAACGGCCAGGCCATGCAGCTGATGTTCGCCACCAGGTCGGGCACGGTGCGGCGCAACGAGATGGAAGATTTCGAGAGCATCAACCGGGCCGGCAAGATCGCCATGAAATTGGACGAAGGCGACCAGATCGCCGGGGTTGAAATCTGCAGTGCCGCCGATGATGTGCAACTGACGACCGCGCAAGGCCAGTGCATCCGCTTTGCGGTGGACGACGTGCGGGTGTTCAAGGGCCGCGATTCGAGCGGCGTGCGCGGCATCAGAATCGAGGACGGCGATCACGTCATCTCCATGTCGATCCTCCGCCATATGGAGGCCACGCCCGGTGAACGCGCCGCCTTCATCAAAATGTCGCGCGCCGTCACCGGTGAGGAAGCCGAGCAGGGCACGTCCGACGAGGAAGTGACGGCGGAGGCAACGCTCTCGCCCGAACGCTATGCCGGACTGGGAGCGGCCGAGCAGATCATCCTCACGGTGTCGGCCAATGGCTACGGCAAGCGCACCTCGTCCTATGAATACCGCATCACCGGGCGCGGCGGCAAAGGCATCGTGGCCATGACCGTGAACGAGCGCAACGGCCCGCTGGTGGCGAGCTTCCCCGTCGAGGACGAGGACCAGATCATGCTGGTGACCGACGGCGGCCAATTGATCCGCTGCCCGGTCCACGGCATCCGCAAGGCCGGCCGCTCGACGCAAGGCGTGATCGTCATCGACGTGGCGGACGCAGAGCACGTGGTATCGGTCGAGCACATCACCGAGGAGGAGGAGGAAGGAGAGTCCTGACGGGGCTCGACCGCCTTTCAAAGGGCTTGCTTGTCATTGCCGGTCTGTGGCTAATTTGGCCATCGCTCAGGAGCTTGCCATGACACTCGAATCCTATATCGCCTTCTGCCTTGCCGCCACCGCACTCGCCCTTATGCCAGGCCCCACGGTGACCGTCATCATCGCCAACAGCCTGCGCTATGGCAGCAGAGCGGGCCTCATGAATGTGGCGGGCACCCAGGCGGGTTTCGTCATCTGGCTGGCCATCGCCGCATTGGGCTTGGGGGCCGCCATCCAGTTCATGGGAATCTGGTTCGACGTGTTGCGCTGGGCGGGTGCGATCTATCTGGTTTGGCTCGCCATCAAGCTGTTCCGCAGCCCCGGCGACCTCGCCGTGGCGGTCGACCGGGCCAGGCCCAGGGGAAGTTTCTTCCTGCAGGGCTTCATTGTCATTGTCTCGAACCCCAAGATGCTGGTGCTGTTCGGCGCCATGATTCCGCCCTTCATCACCTCGCCTGACAATGCCTTCAGCCAAGTCCTGCTGCTCGGGGTCACATTCATGGCCATCGCCGCAATTGGCGACACGCTCTATGCGGTCATGGCGGGCAAGGCCGGGTCATGGCTGTCGCGTTCGCGCCTCCGGGCGCTGGAAATCGCCAGCGGCTGCTTCCTGATGGGCGGCGGCATCTGGATGGCGCTGCGCGGACGCTGACAGGGGGCCTCGATATGGCACGCACTGGCTTTTATCCCGGCTCTTTCGATCCCGTCACCTATGGCCACCTCGACATCATCGCGAGGGCGGCCCGGGTGGTCGACAGGTTGATTCTGGGGGTGGGGACGCACCATGGCAAGCAGGCGCTGATCGATGCAGATACACGCATCGGCCTTCTGGAACAGGTGACCAGGCCCATCGCCGAACATACCGGCGTCAAGATCAGCGTCGCACCCTTCGACGGACTGGCGGTCGACGCGGCGCGGCGTCACCATGCGGGACTGATCATCCGCGGCCTGCGCGATGCCTCGGATTTCGACTACGAGGTGCAGATGGGCCAGATGAACGGCGCCATGGCGCCCGACATCGAGACGGTGTTTCTGGCCGCCTCGCCCGCCACCCGCATGATCGCCTCTTCGCTGGTCAAGCAGATTGCAAGGATGGGTGGCGACATCACACTGTTCATCCCGAAAGAAGCGATGCCGGTGGTGGCCGCCGCGCTGAAAAACACTTGATCAGGCGGCGCCGTTGATCTCCACGACGTTCCTGTCGGGGTCGAGCACATAGGCCTGGGGAAAGCCGGCGAGACTTTCGCGGTCGATAGCGATGCGCATCGGATCGTCCTCCGCGGCGTCCTGGCGGAACCCCTTGGATGCCAGTTCCCCAATGGCCGCCTCGAAATCCTCGACTCGAAGGGCGAAGTGCATGTCTCGTGGATCAATGCGGGTGCTGTCGCGGAAACTCCCGGCGGGATTGGCGATCAGATGCAACGTGAGTGAGCCACATTCGAACCAGACGCCCTTGCTGCGCAAGGGCGGCCGCTGCAACTGCTTCAATCCGATGACATTGCCATAGAACTCCGCCGCACGCGCAAGATCAGTTGTTGCAAGCGACACATGATGAATGGACGTTTTCATGAACACTCCCGGAGATTACTTGAATTTCACATCTCATACCAACGGCCGGAACACTTGACCTGTCCTATCCCCCGATTCGTCATCCCGGCGAAAGCCGGGACCCATCGTGCAACCAATGAAAACATTGGCATTTTGCGTGCTGAACCATGGGTCCCGGCTTTCGCCGGGATGACGGAAATAGGGTGGTCCGCGAGTCATATCTTCCGGCCGTTGGTATCAGGTCCGGACAAGTAGCGCCGCTACCCTCAAGCGCTCTTGACTGGCGCGTTGTTGATTTCGATCAGGTGGTTGTCGGGATCGAGCAGATAGCATTGTTGATAGGGCGCCGGGCCGTCGAGCCGGAAGACCAGGCGGCGCGGGTCGCCATCGGGCAAGTCTTCGCCATAGCCCTTGGATTCCAGATGCCGCCGCATCGCCGGAAAATCGGCGGCGCGAGCGGCGAAATGGATATCGCCGGTATCGATGTGCGGTGCCGGGCGCAGGTGGCCATCGGGGTTGATGGTCAGGTGGATTTCGAGGCTTCCCGACGCCAGCCAGGCGCCGCGGCTGCGGAAGGCCGGGCGCTGTATCTGATGCAGTCCCAGGATATCGCGGTAAAAGGCGATGGACCGGTCGAGATCGGTGGTGACCAGCGAGACGTGGTCAGAGCCTGTGATGTGCATGCCGCCTCCGGAACAAGCTGCTTTGGTCTAGACTTGCACGCCAAAGGGGGCATTGCAACATGACGGAATGCCGGTAGTTTCTCTGTTTGAATTTCCGCTCTGGGCCAGAAGCCGATATGCCCTCAATATCTCGACGGCCTGCGAGACCGGAACAAGGCGGCCTCGCGCGCGCGACACTCAAGGGAGCCTGTGGTTTGCCGGGCCGGAGGAAGTGGCGTATGATCCGGGTCATTCCAGCGTGTGGACATGCTGGCCCACCACGATATCATTGAAGGCAGGACGTAGCCGTCGACGGCAAGAAGATCGAGTTTTAACAAGGGCGAAGGCCATGCGCGTCAAGTTCCTGGGATCGGGCGATGCCTTCGGCAGCGGCGGTCGATGCAACGCCTGTTTCTTGCTTGAGGCGGCGGAGAGGCGATATCTGATCGACTGCGGCGCTTCATCGATGATCGCACTACGGAAGTTCGAGATCGACCCCAACACGATCGATGCGATCTTCGTGAGCCACTTTGACATTGATCACTTCGGCGGGGCACCCCTTCTCGCCATGGAGGGGCATCTTCTTGGAGAACGCACCCGCCCACTCGCCATTGCTGGCCCAGTGGGATTGAGGCATCGCTTCTATCAATGGATCGATCTCAGCCTGCCATCTCGCCTCGTCAGCCGTCAGTTGCGCTACGAGTTGAACCTCGTCGAGCTTTCGCCTGAGTATGGCGAGGTGGAGATTGCCGGCGTCCGCGTAACACCATTCGCAGTCAACCACTTCGGCTCGGATGTCGGCGCGCCGCCTCTCGCGTTGCGGCTAGAGGTCAATGGGCAAGTGTTGGCTTACACTGGCGATACCGATTGGGTCGCCTCACTCGTTCCGTGTGGGCGCGGCGCCGACCTCCTCATAGCCGAGGCTTGGCATTACAGAAGTAACTACAGATTTCACCTGGACTTCGTGACTCTTGAGCAGCACTTGAATGAAATCGGTGCGAAGCGCGTGATACTCACTCATATGAGCCAAGACATGATCGATAGAGCAAAGAACAACAGCCTTGGGATCGAAGCCGCCGCCGACGGCAAGGTCGTTGACGTTTAAATCAACGAGGAGGAGTCCGCTTGGCGTCATAAGCGGAAATTCAAACTGGGACACTACCCCATTGTCCAGCGCATTGACAAATCCGTTGGGCTTCTCCACACCCCCTTTCCGACAACAAGAGGAGTGACCAGAATGAAGAAACTCGGGCTCGCCATTCTGGCGATGGGCCTGGCCGCCGGACCGGCGCTGGCGGCGGAAAAGCTCACCATCGAGACCAGCAAGGGCTGTTCCTTCGACATCAAGCTGAGACCCGACCTGGCGCCCAAGCACGTGGCGCAGATCGCCAAGCTGGCGGCGGCGGGCTTCTATGACGGCATCGTTTTCCACCGGGTGATCGCGGGCTTCATGGCCCAGACGGGCGACCCGACCGGCACCGGCATGGGCGGCTCCAAGGAGCCCGACATCGCCGCCGAATTCACCCCGGAACCCTATGTGCGTGGCACCGTGGGAATGGCCCGCAGCCAGGATCCGAACTCCGGCAACAGCCAGTTCTTCGTGATGTTCGCCGAG
>JANPCA010000185.1:0-13463 GCA_031430715.1 Hyphomicrobiales bacterium
GTCGAAGGCGATGCCGGCATCATCGAGTGCCGCGCCCATGCGGGTCACATCCTGCGGATCGAGGCCCGAATAGAGTGTCTCCTGCTGCGGGCGGCTCAACATATATCCACTCACTCCGACCAATAGGAATACGGTGACACCCGCCAGGGCCAGTGCCGCCAATCTTCTGGCGCCAAGTGCCAGGATATTCAGCCGCAGTCTGTTCAGCACGTCGAGAACCGGCACTCGCATCTCCTTCGCGCAAATCCCGCGATGATCGTCTTGTGCCTTTGACTGTCAGGCTTCAATCTTGTGCGGAGTTTGCAGCGATGCGGCGAAGCTTATTTGAAGAGCGCCAAAATGTTCTGGCTGTTCTGATTGGCGATGCTCAATGACTGCACGCCGAGCTGTTGCTGCACCTGCAGGGCCTGGAGCCTGGTCGATTCCTCGTTCATGTCGGCATCGACAAGCGTGCCGATGCCGCGGGCAATGGCGTCCATGAGGGTTTTGACAAAGTCGCGCTGCAAGGTGACGCGCTGTTTGACGGCACCCAAATTCGCGGCCGACGTCGTCATCTCGCCGATGGCCGTGTCGACCGTGGTGATCATCTGTTCCAGATCCGCAAGGTCGGCATCGCTGTTTGAAAGCAGAGTGATATCGAGGGTCGAGACGGAATAGGTGACGCCGCCGTTGACGGTGGTGTCCTCGCTGTCGAGAATCCCCGACTGATCGGCGGCGTCGAAGAGCTTGATGGTTCCAACGTCGACCGAAATCGTGCCGATGGTGATGGCGCCGCCGCTGCGCGAGAAGGAGGCGACGATGGTCTTGACCGCATTATAGCCTGGCGCTCCTGAATCAACCGAGATCCAGTTCTCGCCGCTGAACACGGATGTGGAACCGATGCTGGCAAGCTGGCGCTGGAGTTCGGTGATTTCGGACTGCACCTTGGCGCGGTCGACGCCGGGCTGGCGCGCCGCCACCAGCTTGTTCTTGATTTCCTTGGCGGCCTCGATGGCGCTGTTCAATCCAGTATAAGCGACATCGATGGTGGCGGCGCCCAACCCCAAGGCATCGGTGACCGTTGAGAGCGCGCCATTGTCGGAGCGCATGGTGGTGGCGATCGACCAGTAGGCGGCGTTGTCCTCGGCACTTCCGACGCGGTAGCCGGTCGAGATGCGGGTCTGGGTCCGGTCAAGATTGTGAAGTGTCATGGTGAGACTTTGCAATGCCGTCATTGCTGACGCATTGGTCATGATGCTGGCCATTCGCATTGCCCCTGGAAGCAGTCGCTCGTGAAGGTGGAGGGACATTCCGGGCGGGGCCGGCGCGACGGCCCGGCATCATGCCTGGCGGCGAGACCGCCGCTCCGTCATGATTTCTATATCGCGCTTATGGTTAGCAACAGGTTAATGGGATGTCTTGGGGCGGCGCATGCTTCGCGGCCCACGGCTTTCGCCGCGAGCCGCGAAGCGGAGACCGCTTACCTGAACAGCGACAGGATCGACTGGCTGTTCTGGTTGGCGATGCTCAATGCCTGGACGCCCAATTGCTGTTGCACCTGAAGGGCCTGCAGCCTGGTCGATTCCTCGTTCATGTCGGCATCGACAAGGGTGCCGATACCGCGGTCGATGGCATCCATCAGCGCGCCGACGAATTCCCTCTGCATGTTGGTGCGCTGCTTCACCGCGCCCAGATTACTGGCGGCGGTGGTCATGCTGCCGATGCCGTCGTCGACCCAGGAAATCATCTGTTCGAGATCGGCCAGGTCGGCGTCGGTGTCGGTGAGAGCCGAGATGTCAAGGGTGGTGATGGAATAGGTCACGCCGCCGTTGGTGGTGGTGTCCTCGGAATCGAGGATGCCGCTCTGATCGGCTGCATCGAACAGTTCGGTCGAGGTGATGTCAACCGAGATCGTGCCGATGGCAATCGCACCGCCGGAGCGCGAGAAGGATGCGACGATGGTCTTGGTGACATTGTAGGCGGCATCGCCGGAATCGACCGAGAGCCAGTTCTCGCCCGAGAACACGGAGGAGTCGCCGATGCTGGTGAGTTGATTCTGGAGTTCGGCCACTTCCGCCTGGACTTTTGCACGGTCGATGCCGGGTTGGCGCGCCGCGACCAGCTTGTTCTTGATCTCCTTGGCGACTTCGATGGCGCTGTTCATGCCGGTATAGGCAACATCGATGGTGGCGGCGCCGAGACCCAGCGCGTCCTTGACGGTGGACAGCGCGCCGTTATCCGAGCGCATGGTGGTGGCAATCGACCAATAAGCGGCATTGTTCTCGGCACTGCCGACCCGGTAGCCGGTGGAGATGCGCGACTGGGTCGTGTCGAGCATCTTGTTGGTGCGATTGAGACTCTGCAATGCCGTCATTGCAGAGACGTTGGTCATGATACTGGCCATAGGAGTGTCCCTTGGTTACGCAACTTACAATTGGGGACATTCCGGAAAAGGTCCGGCTGGACGATCGGGCGTCATGCCAGGGCGCGATGTCAATCCACGCTCTTCGTCGATCCAGCCTTATAGTGTTGCCATCGTTTCGAAGTGCTTAAGGTTCAGTGCGGATCAGGCCCGCTGCTTGGCGCCGCGGCCTCGTCCTGCGGCGGATCGGGTCCGCGGCCGGAGACGCCGGCCGCGGGTGTTGCCATGGATGCCGGTTCAGCGAAACAACGACAGGATCGACTGGCTGTTCTGGTTGGCGATGCTCAGGGCCTGGATGCCCAGCTGCTGTTGCACCTGCAGGGCCTGGAGCCTTGTCGACTCCTCGTTCATGTCGGCGTCGACCAGTGCGCCCACGCCACGGTCGATGGCGCTCATCAAGGCGCCCACGAAATCCGACTGCATGTTGGTGCGCTGCTTGATGGCGCCCAGATTGCTCGCCGCCGTGGTCATGCCGCCAATCGCGTCATCGACATAGCCGATCATCTGTTCGAGATCGGCGAGGTCGGCATCGGTGTCCGTCAATGCCGAGATATCGAGGTCGGTCACCGAATAGTCGACGCCGCCATTGGTGGTCGTATCGGTCGTATCGAGGATGCCGGACTGGTCATTGGCGTCATAGAGTTTCACACCGTCGACGTCGATCGACAGAGTGCCGACCGAGACCGCGCCGCCGGAGCGGGAGAAGGATGCGATCATCGTCTTGGTGGCGTTGTAGCCGGCATCGCTCGAGTCAACCGAGAGCCAGTTCTCGCCCGAGAAGACCGAGGAGTCGGCCACGCTTTGCAGCTGATTCTGAAGCTCGGTGATTTCCGCCTGGACTTTCTCACGGTCGATGCCCGGCTGGCGCGCGGCGACCAGCTTGTTCTTGATTTCCTTGGTCACCTCGATGGCGCTGTTCATGCCGGTGTAGGCCACGTCGATGGTCGCGGCCCCGAGGCCAAGCGCGTCCTTGACTGTCGACAGGGCGCCGCGGTCGGATTTCATGGTGGTGGCGATCGACCAATAGGCGGCATTGTCCTCGGCACTGTTGACGCGGTAGCCGGTCGAAATGCGGTTCTGGGTCTGGGCTAGATTCTTGTTGGTCGAAGTGAGGCTCTGCAAGGCCGTCATCGCCGACGTGTTGGTCATAATGCTGGTCATGATTGACTGTCCCGTTACTCATACTGACTTTTCTTGGGGACATGCCGGAGCGGGCCGGGCCGACGGAACGGCGTGATACCTGAGGCATCGACCGCCTCTCCGTCATGACCAGAACATGACAGAGAGATGCTACCGGGCCGCTAAGAGAACAGGTTAAGGAAGGCTGAAGGAATTCAATAAACTTCCAACTAAAAGATTCCAACCGTCGATCAGCACGAAGAACAGCACCTTGAAGGGCAGGGATATGACAGTCGGCGGCAGCATCATCATGCCCATCGACATGGTGAGCATGGCGACGATCAGGTCGATCACCAGAAAGGGTAGCGCGATCAGGAAGCCGATCTCGAAGCCGCGGCGCAATTCCGAGATCATGAAGGCGGGGATCAACACGCGGAGGTCGGCGGGGCCCTCGCGGCTGATGGACGGCACGCGCTCGCGGGCCACCGCCTCGAACATGGCGAGGTCCTTCTCGCGCACGTTCTTGAGCATGAAGTCGCGGAAGGGCGAGGTGATCTTGTCATAGGCCTCGGCCTCGGTGATGCGGTTGGCGGAAAAGGGTTCGAGGCCATCCTTCCAGGCCCGGTCGAAGACCGGCGCCATCACGAAAAAGGTGAGGAAAAGGGCCAGTGACACCAGCACGAGATTGGCGGGCGTGCTTTGCAAGCCCAGGCCGGACCGCAGGAAGGAGAAGGCAATCACGAAGCGCGTGAAACTGGTGACCATGATCAGCAGTCCGGGCGCCACCGAGAGAATGGTGATGAGCACGATGTACTGGATGATCTGACCGGAGACGGTTCCGCCGCCGGCGGGAATCAGGTCACGCAGGTCTGGCACTTGTGCGGCAGCGGGCGAAGCCACGATGGCCAGAAACAGGCCCGTCAGTATCGCCGGCCTCATTCGACCACCAGTCCATGGATCAGAACACCCTGGACCTGGCCATTGGACAAGACCTTCAACATTTCGTTCAGGTCGTCGGTCAGTCCCAACACACCGCTTGGTCCCTCGATCTGGTCGAGACGGACCGAATGAAGATAGTTGAAGATTTGCTCACCCGCCTTCTCGGCGAGAAGTTCCGGATTGTCATCCGTCTCGAGCGCCGCCAGGATCGATCCCTCGACCCTGATCCACTTGCCCTTGGGAGCAGCGAGAGTTGTGAGCACCGGCGGAAAGGGTATGGCCTTTACTGCAATGGGCGCCGCCTCCTCTTCAGCCGGCGCCTCCCCGGCTGTGTTTGTATGAGCGCCTCCGGCTGACCCATGCGCCGCGGCCGCCGCCGTCTTGGGTTCCGCGGCGGGGCTTTGCGGAGCGGGTGCTGCCATCTTGGCTTCGGGCTCAGGCGCAGTCTGCAAGAGTGCCCCGACCGAAAGGCCGGCGCCCGCGCCAACGAGAGTCAACAGCAGGGCCGTGACGATGAAGGCCATCGCGCCCTTGTCCTTGCCGGCCTTCGCACCCGCCATTCTGTTCCGGCTTTCGTCAGAAGGGTGAAACCCGGTCCCAGATCTGCTGGGTCCAACCGGGTTGCTGCACTTCGGTGATGCGGCCCTTGCCGCCATAGGCGATACGGGCCTCGGCGATCTTCTCGTAGGAAATGGTATTGTCGGGCGCGATGTCGGCGGGCCGGATCAAGCCCGCCACATGCAAGGCCCGCTGCTCGAAATTGACCAGAACTTCCTGACTTCCCTCGATCAGCAAATAGCCATTCGGCAGGACCTTGGTGACGATGGCGGCGACCGACATGTCGATACGCTCGGAGCGCGCCGTTGATCCCTGGCCCGCGGCACTGCTGTTGGAACTGACATCGCCCGCGCCGTTGACATCGGCGCCAACCACGCCCATCAGATCATAAGTAAAACCAAGGTTGGCATCGGCAGAAGACTTGCGGCTGCGATTCGAAGTGCTGTTCAGGGACGCCTGGTTGTCGATCTCGATCTTCACGGTGATGATGTCGCCGGCGCGGTGGGCCCGGGCATCGCGGAAGAAGTCGGCGTTGCCGCCGATCCAGGTGCTGGATGTCTCGGAAAGAGCCGCGACCTCGGAGACGGCACTGGTGGTTGAAGATGTTGCGATGCCCGAACCCACCGGCGAGAGGGGCGGTGCCTTGCCGATGGTTTCCATGTCCGGCGCGCACCCGGCCATCAGCAACGTAAGGACGCAGGCAACACTGTGTGCCGCGCAGCCTGCTCTGGCCCCCTGTGCCGTCACCCCAGCGAAAGCTGGGGCCCCGCTTTCCTTCCTCTTGGGGATAAATCGGCATGCCAGCTTTCGCTGGCATGACGGAATTTGGGGTTGGGGGGATTTCTGTGCCACTACTCGTTCTCGGATGTCTTGATCGCCGCGGCGATGGACTTCACCAGCAGCGCCGCCTTGTCGGAGGCCATTTCGTTCAGGATGGCGCTGGCAACGCGGGGCTTGAGCTGACGCAGCAATGATGAGGCAAGCCGCAAGTCAAGTGTCGTCAACTGTTCGGCTGCCACTTCCGGGTCCATCTTGGCGTAGATCTCGACGAGCCCCGTTTCTGCCGCCGCAAGAATTTGCTGCTGCTTCTCGACCCAACCCTGGACTTCAGCCTGGCGGGCATCCAGCTTGGCGATCTTGCTGTCGAGTTCCGCTTCGATTTTCTTCAGTGTCGCGGTTTGCCATGCCACGCGGGCGTCGGCGGCCTTATCGGCGATGCCCAGGCAATATTCCTCCACGGGATCGGCCTTGGTCTCCGCCACAGCAGGTTGCGGGAGCAGCAGCAGTGCAATGGCGGCCCCGGCTCTGATCACTGGATCACCAGATCGGCCTGCAGGGCGCCCGACGTTTTGATGGCCTGCAGGATGGCGATGATGCCCTGGGGTTTCAACCCCATGCGGTTCAAGCCATGCACCAGCCGCTCGAGGCTTGGCCCCCGCAGCACGGCGACCTGATCGCCTGCCTGCTCGGCTGTAATGTTCGTTGCATCTTCGACCGCGGTCTGGCCATCCGAAAGGGGCTCGGGCTGCGACACGGCTGGGCTTTCGGTGACGCGAATGGTGATGTTGCCGTGGGCGATGGCCACTGCCGAGACTCTCACGTCAGTGCCAATCACGATGGTGCCGGTCTTCTCGTCGACCACGACGCGGGCCGGCGTGCTGACCTCGATCTCAAGCCCGCCCAGTTGAGCCATCAGCCGCGAGGCGCTGGTCTTTTCGGGCCGCTTCAGGGAAATGGTGCGGAAATCAAGTTCGGTGGCGATCGCTCCGCCATAGGCCTTGATGGCGAAGGCGTTGATCGTATCGGCGATGAGCGCGGCGGTGGCGAAATCGGGATTGCGCACTTTAAGGGCCAAGGATGCCGCGGCATTGAAGTCGGCGGTCAATTCGCGTTCGACCAACCCGCCATTGGCGATCCGTCCTCCGGTCGGAACGCCCTGGGTCAATGTCTCCGCCTGGCCCGATGCGGCAAATCCAGTAATCGAGATGCGGCCCTGGGCCACCGCGTAGGCGCGTCCGTCGGCGGCGGAAAGCGGTGTCATCACCAGGGTGCCACCGCCGAGCGACGTGGCTTCGCCCAGCGACGAGACCGTCACATCGATGCGCTCGCCCTCCGAAACGAAGGGCGGCAGCAGTGCCGTCACAACCACGGCGGCGATGTTGCGCGAGCGGATGGTGCCGGCGGGGACACCGACTCCTAAGCGCTGCAGCATGGAGCGGGCCGATTGCTCCGTAAACGGAGCATTGCGCAGGCTGTCGCCGCTGCCCGCCAGGCCGATCACAAGCCCATAGCCGACGAGTTGATTGTCACGGATACCCTGGACATCGGTGATATCCTTGAGCCTGGAGGCCGCCGCGGCGGATGCGGCGCAGAGGATCACAACAAGGCCGGCAAGCAGCTTGCGCATCACGGCTCACCGACGTTCAGGCTGCCATCGGCGTTGACGCTGGCGCGGATGACAGCGCCCGTCGCGGGGTTTCGCGCCGTGATGACATCGCCCGCCGCGCCATCCTGCAGGGCGATGAGGAAAGTGGCGATGGACACACCCTCATCCGTGTAGGTAGCGGATACGGATGCCCCGCGCTTCACGGCGGTTGGAATTTTCAACGCCGCCAGCGGCACGGGCCTCCCGGCGATCAGCCTGCGCCTGGCCTGCATGCCGATCATTTGCCCGCGGCTGGTGGCATAACCCGCGAGGGAGGTGGGCGTGACCCGGAATTGCCGGTCGGTGACCATGCTCATGGTTATGGTGTCGTTGGCATGGATCGTCGCGGCGGGAACCGGCAGCCCGCGCAATTCGGCGGCCGCGGGATAGGGCAGGACGGTGAGCGCCAGCGCCATTGCCAATGCGGACACATGGGCCATCACTCCTACCTGATGCCTTTGCTTACCACGCCCGCCATATCGTCGGCGGCCTGGATGACCTTCGAGTTCATCTCATAGGCCCGCTGCGCCGAAATGAGGTCGGTGATTTCCTTCACGGGATCGACATTCGAGCTTTCGAGATAGCCCTGGGCCACGGTTCCGAAGGATGTGTCGCCGGGCAATCCGGTGACGGCCGCGCCCGAGGCCTCGGTGGCCTGGAACAGATTGCCGCCCAGCGCATTGAGCCCCGCCGCGTTAGGGAAGTTGGCAAGCGCGATCTGGCCAATCTCGGTGAAATCGGCGTCGCCCGCGAGATGGGCGAAAACCTGTCCGGTCTGGTTGATGTGAACATCAGTGGTGCCGGAGGGAACTGTGATGGCGGGTTCGAGCACGTAGCCGTCAGCGGTCACGATTTGCCCGGTGGCGTTGGAATTGAAGGCCCCGGAGCGAGTATAGACGGTTTCGCCATTGGCTCCGGCGATCTGGAACCAGCCGGGGCCATTGATGGCGATGTCGAGCTTGTTGCCGGTGTTGTTGAGCGGCCCCTGGATGTTCAGGAGGCGGATCGCCGAAAGCCTGGCGCCCAGCCCAAGCTGGGCACCTTCGGGCACCGCACCCTCGCCATTCTGCTGGGAGACACCGTGAACCCGTTCCATCTGATAGAGCAGATCGGTGAATTCGGCACGCGAGCGTTTATAACCGGTGGAGTTGATGTTGGCGATGTTGTTGGCGATGACCTCGACATTCAGCTGTTGAGCCGACATGCCGGTCGCGGCGATCGAAAGGGCGCGCATGATATCTTCCTCAAACCTGCATCCGGGAGATTTCGAGATAGGAACTGACCAGCTTGTCGCGCACGGCGATCGCCGCCTGCAGCGTGCGCTCCGCGGCCATGACCTGCTCGACGACGCTCTGCACCGGAATTTGTCCTTCGATCCCCGACAGCGCCGCTGCTTCGCCCTGCTTCAGCGTATTGGCGGCCGATGCGGCAAAGTCCTTGAGAACGGAATCGAAGCTTGAAACGCCACTCTGCGCCGCTTCCGGACCGGCGGGCGGCGCCATGCGGATGTCCGGCAGGCCCGAGATCAAGGGAAAGGTCAGTGTGCTGATCATCATTGCCCCTTGAGGAGATCGATGGTCATCGAGATCATGTCGCGGGCCTGCTTGATGACCTGAAGATTGGCTTCGTAGGAGCGGTTGGCCTCGCGCATGTCGGCGGCCTCGACGATCATGTTGACATTGGGAAGCTTGACGTAACCCGCCTCGTTGGCGGCGGGATGGCCGGGCTGGAATTCCAGCCGGAACGGCTGAGTGTCGCGGATGATGTGGTTCGCGGTCACCAGTTCCGCGCCGCTCAAGCCGTCGAGCGAGGCTTCGAACGTCACCAGCTTGCGGCGGTAGGGATCGGAGCCCCTGGTGGCCCCAGCCGATTCCATGTTCGCCAGATTCTCCGAGACGGCGCGCATGCGCATCGACTGGGCCTCCAAGCCCGAGGCCGCGGTGCGCATGCTGGCTGTCAGGGCATCGAGCATGCCTACGCCTTCAGGCTGGAGAGAAGCATGCGGTGAAAGGATCGGGCGATGCCGGTGTCGAGGCTCATCATGCGGCTGGTCTGGCCCGCCTTCATCAACTCACTCTCGATTGAGACGGTGTTGCCGGAATGGGCCTGGTCCCAGCTCTCGCCCGGCCGCAATTCGATTGCGGTGATGGTTTCACCGTGAAGTGGCAAGTGACCTGGTGCTGTGACGGACAGGCCGAGGCCGGTCTGGCCGAGCACCGAGTCGAAGTCGGTGATGGCTTTGGCGCGGTAACCCGGCGTGTCGGCATTGGCGATGTTGGCGGCCGTCACCGCCTGGCGGCCGCCCAGCCAGGTCATGTGGCGCGATGCGAGGTCGAACAGATACAAGGGGAGATACTCCGATGATCCTACTGCACCTAGACGCGGAAGCTTGTCCCGGCCTTGCAATCAGCGCGGTATATTCGGCATCGGCACGCGGCGGCGGCTGTTCAGGTAATGAAGAATTTCAGCCACCGCCCTGTAGAACTCGGCGGGAATCTGCGCGCCGATATCGACAGCACCATAGAGCGAGCGGGCCAGCGGCTTGTCTTCGATCAGCGGAATATCATGCAGGATGGCGATCTCGCGCATGCGCAAGGCCAGAAAATCCACGCCCTTGGCGAGCACGACGGGGGCGCCGCTTTCTCCTCTGGCATAGCGCAGCGCCACCGCATAGTGGGTGGGATTGACGATCACCATGGTGGCCTTCGGAAGCTTGTCCAGCATGCGCCGTGATGAACGCTGGCGGGCGATGGCCCTGATGCGTGCCTTGATGTGTGGATCGCCCTCGGCCTGTTTCATCTCCTCCTTGATGTCGTGCCGCGTCATGCGTAAGCCGTGGCGCCATTTGAGCCGCGACCAGGTGACGTCGAAAAGGGCCAGCAGCAGCGCGAACAGCGTGAGGGGCACGACGATACCGGTCACCATGCCAAGGACTCTTTGCGGCAGAAGGAGCGGATCCGTCTGCAGCGCACTCACGAAATCGCCAAGGTGATTGCGAATGCTGATGTAAGTTACCACGGCAACGGCGATGAGCTTCAGAAGCGACTTGCCGAACTCGATGAAGCCGGACTTTCCGTAGATGCGCTGCCAACCGGCGGACGGCGATATGCGTGACAGTTTAGGGGCGATTCGGTCCGTGGCGGCGGAGGGAACATTCTGCAGGAGCGAGGTGAGTATTCCGCCGCCCGCGAGAATGGCGAGCACCGGCATGACGGTGGCGGCCAGCGCGTAGCCCGCCGCAACAAGAAGTGTTGCCGCGGCTTCGCGGTCGTCAAGCCGGACACTTCCGGCATTGGTGTAGAGGCCCCGAAGAACCAGCGTGACATCGCGCGCCATCCATGCGGCAAACAAGGTGCAGACGATGGCGAGGGCCAGGAAGGAACCGAAATTCACCGCTTCTCGCGCGAAGGGCACGTTGCCCTTTTCAATTGCTTCCGAGAGCCGTTTCTCGGTTGCTTCCTCGGTGCGGCTTTCGCGGTCGGCTCCGTCGGACATCGGCGTCAGGCCGGGGCGGAGGGCAATTCAAGTTCGCCGCGCGCCGCCAAGGCGAGAACCGTGGCGGCGATGGCATTGCGCGCGGCATCGCCCTCCTTGGTTTTCTGACCAGCGTCGTTGGCGAGTTCCGCCTCGACCATGCGGCGGGCCCTGGCGCCGAGTGCTGCAAGCGAGACTTCCTTCAGCCCCGCCGGCACACCGCGCAGGGCGAGGATCACCTGCTCGGTCTGCAGTTTGTCGAACAGCGTCAGACGGGCGCCTTGCGAGAGCTGTTCCAGATCCTCGAAGGAGAACACCATTTTCTTGAGCTTCAGGGCCTCTTCCGGGCGCCAGGCGGCGACGCCGTCGAGGATGGCTGCGGACTGGTCCCGGTCGAGCTTGTTGAGCATCTCCGCCAGTCGGCTGCGGCCTTCCGTCTCGAGGCCCGCATCGGAGCGCGAGAGGAGGTCGAGCCGCAGCCGGTTTTCGACAATGGCCACCACCTGCTCGCTGACCGGCTGAAGCCGCAGCAGGCGGCGCGCCACGGTGATGCGGAAGTCGCCGGGAAGGATCGACAGGCAGCGGGCGGCGAAAGTGGAATCGAGTTTCGACAGGACGAAGGCCACCGTCTGGGGATGTTCGTCGAGGAGATAGGGAACCAGGGTATTTTCCGCCCCCATGGCGAACTTGGTCCAAACCGGCTCGGCGGCGATCACCGCCGGGCCGCCCAGCATGGTGTTGAGTTCGGAGGGCGAGAAGGCCTGCGCCACCAGGCTGCGCATGCTCTCGAAATCGGTGCCGAGGCCCAGCGCCTTGCCGAAATGCGCCGCGAAATCGTCGACCAGCAGTTCGAGGTCATTCTTGTCGACGGGACCGATCGCCGACGCCGATGCCATGATGCTCTTGACGTCGCCCGCGTCGAATTTCTGCAGCAGCTTGCTTCCGAGCTGCTCACCCAGGGCGAGAAGAAGAATGGCGACCTTCTCCTGACCGGAGCGGGCCTCCGCCGAGTCCGCGGCCATGCCATAGCTTGCGCTGCTCATGGTCCGTGCCTTCAGGGAACCGCTGGGCTGCCGCCCGTCAAGACCTCGGTGATGGTGATGCCGAGGCGCTCGCCGCCGCCTTCAAGCACGAAGAGATCGCCGCGCGCCACTTCCCGGCCGTTGACCAGGATGGTTGCGGGCGAGCCGAGTTTCTGATCGAGCGGGATCATCGAGCCAGGCCCGAGCTGTGCCACTTTCGACAGGGGCAGCCGCGCCGTGCCGATCACCACCTGGATCGCCACGGGAATTTTGAGAACGCTTTCGGGCATCAGCCCCGCGGTGAATTCGCGCGGCGGCCCCGTTGCCCCGGCTTCGAGGCCGCCGTCCAATGCCTGTGCCATGCTTCGCTTCAACCGTTCCGTTTGCTTGTTGGCGCAAGTCTAGGGGAGCCGAGCTTGCGGGAAGGTTGTCACCCGGCGGGCTCGATCAGGCGCACGGCAAGACGGCCGCCGGAGTGGTCCAATGTGGCGGTAAAGACAGCGATGCCGCCGCTCGACACGATCACCGGTGTGGTCATGGCCGTCGCCAGTCTGAGGAGGCTGCCCGGCCGCAGCGCGATGATGTCGCCGACCTCAGCCAACTCGGGTTCGAGAGTAATCTTGAACTCCGCCGTGGCCCCGGCGATCTGGCGCTGCAAATCGCGCGTTTCCACACTGGCCCTGCCATGGTCCAACGGCTTGCTGGCGGCGCCGGTATGAAGTGCCAGATCCGTTTCAGACAAGCACAGACGCACCTCGCTGCTGTAACTAAAAATATTCACGAGATAGCGGAAATGGACGCAGGTGTGCGAAACCGAAAGTCCGGCCGCCCCATCTGTCTCGATATCCTCGAGCAGACTGAAGGGAGTCGCCAAAATCTGGGACAGCTCGGAGCACGCCGCCACAGCGATGGCCGAAATAATGGCCTTGTGCAGTTCCGTCTCGATACCGGAAAGGGGCCTGCCGGAATCGGCAATGGGCTCTTCCGTTCCGGTTCCCCCTAGGGCCTGCTCGCACATGGCGAAGACCATGGTCCGGTCGAGGGCGATCCGCGCCAGCAGAGAACCGGTTTGGCTCTCGAAGCGCAGCGCCGTCGCGCCATCATCGGGAACCGTGCCGCTGCTGACCGCATCAAGCGTCACGCGGGGCGCCGCCGCACCAAAGGTGGCGAGTGCGGCGGGGATGGCTTCAACCAGCTTTGCAGCCAGTTTTTCCACAAGCGGATGGGTGGAAATCGACTCGGCCCCGGCGGTCTTGAAATGCGCGGCGGAGAGCGGGCGCATGGGGCTACGCGGCCTTCTTGGTATCGGTGCCGCCGCCCTGATTCATGGTCTCCTGTTCCACTTCGGAAATAGTCGGGCGTTCATAGGCCGAGATGGTCTTGCGGCCATGCTCGAGTGCCACTTGCGGCATGGCGCCGTTCATGAAGGCGAGAAGCGTCTGCTTGACGATCACATAGAGCCTGACTTTCTTCTCGCGCACCGTCTTGATCTTGGTGGCGAGCGGCCCGAACAGGCCATAGGAAA
>JANPCA010000186.1:0-3297 GCA_031430715.1 Hyphomicrobiales bacterium
CGCGAAGAACCGCATCTCCGGCCGCCGCAGTGTCTCGATATCAAGCAGATGATTGCTCTCCGCCGGATAGAGCGGAATCATGTATTGATCGAGCGCATCGATCAGTACACGGACGGATGGCGCGGCGGGATCGGCGATGGCGATGACTAGGGACATCACTGAAACGCCTGCAGCCCCGTCTGCGCCCGGCCGAGGATCAGCGCGTGGACGTCATGGGTGCCCTCCTAAGTATTGACCGTCTCGAGGTTCACCATGTGGCGAATGACGTGATACTCGTCCGAAATGCCGTTGCCGCCGTGCATGTCGCGGGCCATCCGCGCAATGTCCAGCGCCTTGCCGCAATTGTTGCGCTTCATCAGCGAAATGGCGGGCGGCGCCACGGTTGCCTTCTCAAGCCCGCGGCCCAGCGCCAAACAGCCGTGCAGGCCAAGTGCTATTTCCGTCTGCATGTCGGCGAGCTTCTTCTGCACCAATTGATTGGCGGCCAGAGGCCTGCCGAACTGCTTGCGGTCGAGCGTATATTGCCGCGCCCTATGCCAGCAATCCTCCGCCGCCCCCATGACGCCCCAGGCGATGCCATAGCGCGCCTTGTTGAGGCAGCCAAAGGGACCGGCGAGGCCCTGGGCTCCGGGGAGCAGGGCCTCGTCCGGGACTTCCACATTGTCGAGAACGATCTCGCCGGTGATCGAAGCGCGCAATGAGATCTTGCCCTCGATGACCGGCGTGGTGAGCCCTTTGGTCCCGCGATCCACCACGAAGCCGCGAATGACCCCGTCCTCGGTCTTGCCCCAGACAATGGCCACGTCGGCGATGGGCGAATTGGAAATCCACATCTTGGAACCGTTCAGCACATAACCGCCGGAGACTTTCTTGGCGCGCGTTTTCATACCGCCCGGGTCCGACCCGGCATCGGGCTCGGTCAGCCCGAAGCAGCCGACCCATTCGCCGGTGGCCAGCTTCGGCAGATACTTTTTCTTCTGGGCCGCGGTGCCATAGGCCTCGATCGGATGCATGACGAGGGAGTTCTGGACACTCATCGCCGAACGGTAGCCGGAATCGATCCGTTCCACCTCGCGCGCCACAAGGCCATAGGCCACGTAGCCCAGCCCCGAGCCGCCGTGATCGGGAGACGTCATGATGCCCAGGAATCCCATATCGCCCATCTCGTTCATGATCTCGCGGTCAAAACGCTCCTCGCGGAAGGCCGATTTCACGCGGGGGGCCAGCTTGTCCGCCGCGAAGGCCCTGGCCGCATCACGGATCATCCGCTCCTCGTCCGTCAGGTGGCTTTCGAGATCGAGCGGGTCTTCCCAGTTGAATGCGGCACCGGCCATGATGAAACTCCTTGAATGTGCCCTCTAAAGAGCGCGCGGCACAGCACTTGTCAATTCGGCCTGGTGAAGGGATTTTGATGCTCAGAGCGTCATTCAATTAAAAAAACACTGCATTTTTTTAATTCAAGACGGTGAATTCAAAAAAACCCTGTATTTCTTTAATTCACCGCACCAACCCCGACAGCGCCTTGAACTCTGGCGTCCCGGCCCGGGCCAGCAGTTCGAACACCACCATTTCCGTGTTGACCACCTGAATGCCCGAGTCCCGCATCCGGCCGAGAGCCAGCGCCAGGGAGGCGGGCGCCCGCGACGCCATGGCGTCCGCCACCGCGAAGACGCCGAAGCCGGCCAGGCCCAAGTCGATGGCCGATTGCAGCACGCAGACATGGGCCTCGATCCCGGCGACGATCACCAAAGGCCGTCCATGTTCATGGTGGTTGATGAGGTGCCCTTTGAGGGCCGCATCCTTCCAACAGGAAAAGCTGAGCTTCTCGAACACCGGCGCATTGCCGGACTGGGCCTTGATCCCTGCCACCGTGGCTCCGAGCCCTCTTGGATATTGCTCGGAAAGGGCAATGGGCACGTCCAACGCCTTTGCAGCCTTGAGTAGGATGCCGCAACGCCGCTCCATGTCCTCGGCCCCGGCCATTGCAGGCAGCAACCGCTCCTGCATGTCGATGAGGAGGAGGGAGGCCTTAGTTCTTTCAATTTGCATAGCGAGTACTTTCGAATAGACAATCACCTTGAGGCAGCCAATGACATTAATAACTCACGACTTGCGGCAGCCGCGGCATTGCTCTGCCTCCATACTTCCAAGTTTATAAATCTGACATGCTGACTTTGCAGTGGAATTGGATCGAGTATGTCTTCTTCGCCAAAGAAGACTATCGCGACAGATGGTGCTATTGGAAGCCAAAATTCCGATTTCGCATCGGAGAATCCGGCAGAATCTATGCCCTTCAGTTGCAGGAATGGCACACTTCCAAGAATGAAAGATTTGTTGCTGTACGACGGACGGGCAAATCGGACACCCTTCCGGCATATCCTCTCAACGTACTCTTCCGTATGGAGTAAGGTGGCCTGAACTGATGCTTGCTTCATTGCCTCAGAGAGCCACAAGTGCGAATAGATTTTGTCGCGAACTGGTGAGCTGACCTCGATCCCAGCATTCTTTAGCTCGCCAATAGACTCGTCGAGGGAACTTCGTACGAATTCAAGGCTAGAATACTGTGCGCGAATTGATGGAGATCGTTTGTATAGCGCAATAATGAATTCGGCTATTTTCCGCTTCTCTGCTTTTGTCAGCTCTAGTCGACGGCTGGTAATTGAGCAATCTACAATCCTGCAAACAATAGGATCCACAGCAGACTCAAGTTTCGAAAGCGCGTCTTCCACTTCGCGTCTTTTTTTGCCGTCGATCGAAGTATAGGTATTCGAGTCAAGTTCGTAGAATATTCTACTAGGGTGGAAGCGACGAACTCCACCTCTTGATCCCTTCCTAAGGTAGAAGACATGCTGTTCTTGGTCCGCAAAATGCTTTATCAACATCTTTGGAACAAAGTGATGTTTGTGTGGCTTATGCGGTGGGATCAAACCATCCCCGCCACCTTCAGCCCAAACGCATAAACGAAAGCCACCTCCTTCAGCCGGTCGAAACGGCCCGAGGCGCCACCGTGGCCCGCCCCCATGTTGGTCTTGAGCAGCAGCAGGTTATCGCCGGTCTTCAACTCGCGCAGCTTCGCTACCCATTTGGCCGGCTCCCAATAGGTGACGCGTGGGTCGGTGAGGCCGCCCACCGCCAGGATGTGCGGATAGGCTTTGGCCTCGACCCGGTCATAGGGCGAATAGGCCGCGATGTTTACATAGGCTTCCTTACTGGCGATGGGGTTGCCCCATTCGGGCCACTCGGGCGGCGTGAGCGGCAGGTCCTTGTCGAGCATTGTGTTCAGCACGTCGACAAACG
>JANPCA010000187.1:0-10517 GCA_031430715.1 Hyphomicrobiales bacterium
GCCACCCACCCAGGAGACCACCGTGAAGCCACTGTGCAAGAAACTGCTGGCCGCCAGCGCGATCGCCGTCTTCGGCGTCGCAGCCCAGGCCTCGAGCCACCGCGAGGCGCTCGCCGTCCTCAATGAGCCTTGCGCCGACAACACCGATACTTACGCATGGGTGAAGCCCGGATCGCACGACAAGCTCTACCTGATCATGAACTTCAATCCATTGCATGAGCCGGGCCAGGGCAATCAGGGCTTACGGGCCTGCGACGGCTATCTCTATCAGTTCCACATTGGCGTCGGCAGCCGCATCAAGGACCGCCTGGTCTATACTGTCCAGTTCAAGAAGAAGCTGGCGCCGGAAGCGGCCCCTTCCGCCACCGATCCCCTGGGCGGCGGCAACGAGTTGCTGTGGCAACTGACCGGCGGCACCGAAACCATGTCGGTCCATAAGACGATGCGCCCGGTGGGTGGTTCCCCGGTTCGCGTCGATCTGGGTGAGAATCTGAAGGTTCTCCCCAACAATCACGGCCCCCAGACCGACCGGCTCGTCTATGGTCTGGGCCCATTCGCTGGCTATGATTCCGGCAATCCCGATAGCCGCGAACTCGGTTTGTACAATCAGGCTTTCGTCGATACTCACATTCACACGCTGGCGGGCGGCCAGCGCATTATCGCCGGGCAATTCGACGACCCCTACCAGCTCGACGAAAAGGGCATCTTCGATCTGGTCAATCTGAACCGCGACGACCTTGGCGGCCTGCCAGGCGCCCGCCGCCCGCCGGGCGAGGATGTGTTCACCGGGTTCAACGTGTTTTCGATCGCCCTTGAGGTGCCGATCACCGACATTTTCCCGGAAGGCATCCCGCACAATGGCGTGCTTGACACAAATTCGACCGACAGTCTTCTGCGTGTGCACACGAGCATCTGGCGCCGCGAGACCCAGACCGTCAATTCCACCAATATCGTGACCGGTCTGACGGCTTCCGGAAAATATGTTCAGGTTGGCCGCAACGGCTTGCCGCTGTTCAATGCGGGCCTGGTTGGAACCCAGCGTCAAACCGCCTACCTGCGCAGCGACCCCTACCATGACGTCAGCAGCTTCGGCGCCGATATCCTCTTCCCGGTGCTGGTGCGTGATGCCGATGCGCTGGGCATTTACACGGCCCTCGGCCTGTCCCCCGCCACCATCGCAACGCTCAAGGGACCCCGGACCGACATCATCAATGCCATCAACCTCGGGCGTCCGATTCCCGTTGCGGACAACTACACCGGTGATGTCATCACCCTTGATGCCGCCATCGATTCGAGTTTCCCCAACGGCCGGCGACTGGGCGGCGGGACCGCGCCGAACCGCAACCAGGTCAACGTCAACAGCGTGCTCATCAGCCTGATTGTGGCGGGTGACCCAGCGGCCGGTCTTGCCAAGGGCGTCGAGGTGAACGACAAGAACTATCTGGGAAGGTTCCCGTTCCTGGCGCCCGCGCACCAGGGATTGCTGCAAGGCCACGGCGGCATCAATGTGCCGACCGAGCCGAATATTCCGGTGCCCTAGCTGATATTCGAGGCCGGACGTTGCCCCCGGGCCGTCCGGCCTTGCCTTGTCAATTTAATCCCACAGCCGTGATACGGTGAAGTTAGTGCTGCATCGCCGTGTTCAATGTAAAGAACCAGAGTTCAAGGAACCTGACTCCTCACTCTCCAGGAACGTCACCCCGGCGAAGGCCGGGGCCCAGCTTCTTGACGGACGGACGATGCCGGACAATCATGAAACATGGACAGATTTGAGAGACAGGCAGCCGTTTACATCATGGTGAATCGCTATCGCGGCACACTCTATGTCGGCGTATCTTCAGCGCTGTATCTTCGCGTTTGCGACCACAAGAATGAACGGTTTGATGGATGCACCAAGCAGCATGGCGTCAAGACCTTGGTTTGGCATGCGCATTTCGCGACGATGGAAGAAGCGATCAGCCACGAGAAATTGCTCAAGAAATGGCACCGGGACTGGAAGTTTCCCATCATTGATGAGATGAATCCCGATTGGGCCGATCCTCACGAACAGATCGATGCGGATATTACATTCGCTTCAGCTAGGCCCCGGCCTTCGCCGGGGTGACGGAAGAGCGGAAACGGTCAAAGTCAATGAACTCAGGTATAAGCAGAACTCACGGGCTCTTCATGTTGGCGCTGGCGCTGGCGGCGCCGGCCGTTGCCGCGCCCTTCGTGCCCACTGACGAAGCTCAGGTGCTCGAACGTCTGCCCGACCGCAGCGCTGTAGAGTATCGCGATCTGAAGCGCTTGCGAGCCGTGGCCATTGCCGAGCCCGGCAATGTCGACGCGGCCACCGCCCTCGCCGATGCCTATTACCGGATTTCGCGCCGCGAAGGCGATCCGCGCTATTTAGGTTATGCCCAGGCCGCGCTGACGCGGTGGTGGGACGATCCGGATGCGCCAACGGCGGTGCTCGTCACGCGCGCCACACTCCTGCAGAGCAGCCACGAATTCCCGCGCGCCTTGGCCGATCTCGGCAAGGCCATCGCGCGCGATCCCAACAATGCCCGCGCCGTGCTGGTGCGCGCCACGGTTCTGACTGTCGTGGGAAAGTTCGACGATGCCGAAGCGGATTGCGAACGGCTCCTGGGATTGACCCGGGACCTCTATGTTCTGCTGTGCATCGCCAGTGTCGATGCCGTAACCGGCAAGGCGCAACCGGCAAAGGCCGCTCTGGAGCGGTGGCTTGCGGCAGTGCCGGACGCAGCCCCTGAAGACCGCTCCTGGGTCCTGTCGGTCCTGGGCGAGATCGCTCAGCGGCAGGGCGATGCCGCGGCCGAAGCGCATTTCCGCGCCGCGCTGGCCGCCGATCCGGACGATCTTTACACGCTGGGTGCCTATGGCGACTGGCTGCTCGAACACAACCGCGCCGCCGATGTCATACCTCTCGTGCAGGACAAGCAGCGCGTCGATGCGCTGCTGCTGCGGCTGGGGCTGGCCCAGACCGCCCTGGGGCTGCCCGAGGCGCAAAGCACCGTGGCGCTGCTGCGGGCGCGTTTCGATGCCAGCCGCCGGCGCGGCGACACGGTTCACCGGCGCGAAGAGGCGCGCTTTCAACTGCTGCTCAATGGCGGCGCGCCGGCAGCGCTGCGTCTGGCCCGCGACAATTGGACCGTGCAGCGCGAGCCGGCCGACCTGCGCATTCTGGCCGAGGCGGCGCGCGCCACCGGCGATGCCGGGGCGTTGGACGCGGTCCGCCAGTGGCTGGCTACGACGCGGCTCGAATATCCGGCGGTGGCGGAGTTGGTGAAATGACGCAGCGCGGGTTACGCACGCTCATCGTTGCGCTGCTGTTGGTGCTGACGCACGGTATTGCCGAGGCCCACAAGCCTTCCGACAGCTATCTCAAGCTCGACGTTGACGGCGCTTCGATCAGCGGCCAGTGGGACATCGCGCTCCGCGATCTCGACGCCGCCATCGGCCTCGACAGCAACCAGGATAACGCCATCACCTGGGGCGAGGTGAAGGCGAAACATGCGGAAATCGCCGCCTATGCGTTGCCGCGGCTGGCATTGGGGCCCGCGGGCGCGCCTTGCGTCCCCGTGCTGGGCGGGCAGCTCATCGATCATCACAGTGACGGCGCCTATGCGGTCCTGCGATTTACCGCCACCTGCCCGGCGGCGCCAGCCATCCTCGACATAAACTATCAGCTGTTCTTCGATATCGACCCCCAGCACTGCGGTCTACTCAACCTGTCGTCGCAGGGCGAAACCCGCGCCGCAATTTTCTGCGCCGACGCGTCGGCCCAGCAGTTCCCGCTGAGCGGGCAATCGAAGATGGCGCAGTTCGCCGACTACATCGCCCATGGCGCCCATCACATCTGGATCGGGTACGACCACATCCTGTTCCTGATCACGCTGTTGCTCGGCACCTCGTTCCAGACCGCCCAGGTTTCCATCCGCAAGGCGATGACCGAGTCGGCGAAGGTGATCACCGCCTTCACGCTCTCACATTCCTTAACCCTCGGACTGGCGGCTACCGGATTCTTGCGCATTCCCGTGTCCTTGGCCGAGAGCCTGATCGCCGCCACCATCGTGGCCGCCGCCGTCAACAACATCCGGCCCTTCCTCACCCGGCGCATCTGGCTGGTGGCCCTGTTCTTCGGCCTGGTGCATGGCATCGGTTTCGCCAATGTGCTGACCGACCTAGGGTTGCCGCAGCAGAGCCTGCTCGCCGCCCTGCTGGCCTTCAATATCGGCGTCGAGGCTGGGCAGCTGGTCATCGCCGCCGTGGCCCTGCCATTACTTCTGTTGGTGGCCCGCCGCCCGGCCGTCCTGGCACACGGCCTCGTTGCGGCCAACGGACTGATCGCGGTGATCGGCGCCGCCTGGTTCAGCGACCGGGTCTTCGATACAGGACTGATGCCGTTCTAACGGTGTAAGTCAGTTGATACCGACTTAATCTACGAAAGGCCTTGCATTATCGGCCCTCCAGTTAGACCCCAAGGGGAAGGACAACTGTCGGAATAAGCTACTTGTTTCATGGAACATTGATCGGTACACCGTGTTGCTTGAAGGCAACCGTCCAGGCTTCTGCGGCTTCTTGGCAAGTTTGGAGGAAGTCCCCAATTCTATTGCCAGCTTCATCGACTATGTTAGACCTGAGTCGTCGGTCCGCAGAACTTCCAGCTCCGGATGAATTGATGACAAGTCTGCCAGTTTGCGGATCAAGAGTTGCGCTCACGTAACTGTCCGAAGAGCCTCCGGCGGTAAGTGTCAATGCCCAAGAAGGCGCCGTCAATTTCGGTTTGACTCCAGAGCGCGGTTTCTTATCAAGCTCATAGTGCTTATCGATGTTCCAAAGATCGTGGATGATCGCCACTGATCTATTGGAGTTAATGAGTTGTTCTCCATTGAATGGGACGCCATGTTTGCGGCACCAAGCCCTTAGATGATCTTTGAGGCAGGCTATGTTGGCTACTGTCAACGTCATGACGTTATAGAGTTGAGATTGGTCAGCTCCAGCGTTCATGTCTAAGAGCACGCTCACTGATGTCTCGGAGCGGCTCACAATCCCGTGGATTTCCGAAATATCCTCTTCCTTGATATCACCAAGTGCGGCGTGCATCTGGCGAACTTTGCGATTTAGATCATCTAACATCTGTCTTATCAATTTACCTGTCTATGAAGTTAAACTAACCCTGCTCAACCAGCCGGATCAGCAGCGCCACCTCGCGGGCCAGTTTGTCGTCGCCCTTGATCTGCGCCTCGATCTTGCGCACCGCGTGCAGCACGGTTGAGTGATCGCGTCCGCCAAAGCGGCGGCCGATTTCGGGCAGCGAGCGCGAGGTCAGTTTCTTGGCCAGATACATGCCGATCTGGCGCGGCACCACGACGCTGCGGGCCCGGCGCGGCGACAGCAGGTCGGTGCGCCCGACGTTGAAGTGGCGCCCGACGATTTTCAAAATATCGTCGATCATGATGCGCGCCCCATCGGGGCTGGCCTGCATGTCGCGCAGCACCATGGCGGCGAGATCGAGCGTCACCGCCGCCTGATTGAATTGCTGGTAGGCGGTGATGCGGTTCAGCGCGCCTTCCAGTTCGCGGCCCGAACCGGTAATGCGGTTGGCGATGAATTCGAGGACGTCGCCGGGGATGACGACGCTGGCGTCGCGCCGCTGCATCTGGGCATAGCGGCTCATCAGGATCAGGCGGCGGGTTTCGATATCGGGGAGCTCGATGTCGACCACCAGCCCGCCCATCAGCCGCGAGCGCATGCGCTGGTCGATCGAGTCGAGTTGGGCGGGGGGCACGTCGGCGGCGACGATCACCTGGCGGCGCGAGTCGACCAGCGCATTGAAGGCGTGGCAGAATTCCTGTTGCATGGTCTTGCCCTGCAGGAATTGGAAATCGTCGATCAGCAGCACGTCGGCGGCGGCGAACTGGTCCTTGAACGAAATGGTGTCGCGCTGTTTGAGCGCCACCACGAAATTGATCATGAAGCGCTCGGCGGTCAGCACCATGACCCTGCGGCCGGGGTTCAGGCCGCGGATGCGATGGGCCACCGCGGTCAGGAGATGGGTCTTGCCGAGGCCCGCCGCGGCGTGGACGAAGAGCGGGTTGAAACTGATGGCGGCACCAGGCTTAGCATCGGCCACCCGGCACATGGCGGCGTGGGCCAGCTGGTTCGAGGGGCCGACCACGAAGCTCTCGAAGGTTTGGGCGGCGTCAAGCGGCTGCTGGCGCTCCAGCGTCAGCCCCGGCATGGCCGTGGCCACGGTCGCGGCAACGGGCGCCGGGCCCGGCTGCGGCGGGCGGGTCTCCTGCACCGCGCCCTGGGTCCGGGGGGCGGCGGCCCCGCGTGACCGCACCCGGACCAGAACCGTGTCGAGCAGACCCAATTCGCCCTCGGCGATCTTCTGCAGCTTGGCCACATAGTGGGTTTCGATCCAGGATTTGAGGAAGCGGGTCGGCACGGTGACCGACAGGCGGCCCTCGTTCACCTCGTCGGGCTCCATCCGGGCAAACCAGCTCGTGTACAGGTCCTCGCCCAGTTCGGCGCGCAGCCGCAGTGCCACACGGTCCCATTTTGCCTTCAGATCGCCCGCTACCGTCATCTTGCCCCACCCGCCTCGTTCTCTTGTTGCAGCGCCGGTCGAGCGGCGCATGCGTTTCCGGTGCCGCGCCAAGACCTTGGCGCAGCCTGTTCAACCGTTCAGACCCGCTCAGATTTCAGCCTGCCGCAGACCGCTTCCGGAACCTTGCCATCGTCACTGACCCAAACCTCCGGCCCACGGCTCAAGCCGCATACCGGACACCAAGCCATGACGGCGCCCCTTCACACAATCTGCCAGCGTCCGGACAAACATGCCCGGCAAACGCCACAACTGACCAAATCACGGAACCCGGGGCCCTGAACCCACGCCCTGTTTCCGCCCGCCCCCGGAATGACGCGAAGAAGCCCGAAGGCCGCCGCGCTGGGGGGAACCTACAAAACCGGGCATCGCCCCCGCAACCTGAATCCTCAGTCCCTCCGTGTACGGACAAGGCTTGACAGCGGCCGGAACCGGCCCAGTTCCGGCGCCCGAAACTTAAGGCTCTGAAACTGCGCCGCATTCCGGGACCCTCCAGGGACTGACCTTATGCCAACCTCGTGGGCAATTGCCCGCCGCTTAGAGTTTTGTCCAGGTGGTAAAATTTGCGGTCCTTGGGCACCGAAGGCAGCGGGTTCCGTAACAATTTGAATCTGATTGATATTCTCTGCGCGAGACAATCCGTGGCCGGACAAACGAAAAACGCCGGAAGTTTCCCTCCGGCGTTGAACTTTCGGCTCAGGTGTGTGGAAAACTTAAGCCTTGATGGCCTTTACGCGGGCTGCGAGGCGCGACACTTTGCGTGATGCCGTATTTTTGTGCAGAACGCCCTTCTGGGCGCCGCGCATCAATTCCGGCTGGGCCGCCTGGAGTGCGGCGGCAGCGCTGACCTGGTCGCCCGAGGCGATCGCCTCTTCCACGCGGCGCACGAAGGTGCGGATGCGGCTGGTGCGGTCCTTGTTGATCGCGGTGCGGCGGGCGGAGACACGGGTCGCCTTTTTCGCCGATTTGGTATTGGCCATGAAGCTTCAAGTCCTGCTTGTCTGAAAAATGTTTGACGGGCTTTCAAAGACAAAAACCGCATGCCTCATGGCAGACGGCCACTTTTCCGGCCCATCGGGATGGCGGGCTTATAGTGACGGCGGCGGGCGCCGTCAATTGCCTTCTCAGGGCGCCAAGGATCACGGCTTCTCCCACTTTCCGCTTTTGCCCGACTTGAAGAAGGCGTCGATGATCTTCATGTTCTGGATGGCGTCGTCCACCCCCCAGACCTGCTTCTGCTTCTTGCGGATCACCCGGCCGAAGGCTTCCGCCTGGAGCTGGTACTGGTCGGAGACGGGAAGTTCCGTCCACTCGCCCACATTCATGTCCATGCCCTGGACGAAATAGCGGTTAGGTGCGTCGGGCGGCGCGTTGAAGGGGATCTCGATCTCGATCCGCCCCTTGGTGCCCATGATGTTGACCCGCTGATAGGGGGCAAGCTGGGTCGAGATGGTGAAGGAGAGATGCCGTCCCTCGCCGAAATCGGCGAGACCACCGGCCAGCCGGTCGGTCTTGAACTTGGGATCATAGTCGATCGTCGCGGTGACGCGTTTGGGCTCGCCGTTGAAGATGAAGCGTGACACGGTGATCGGATAGCAGCCGATGTCGAGGAACCCGCCGCCGCCGATATCGGCCATGTTGCGGACGTTCTTGGGATCCTTGTTCATATAGGAGAACAGAACCTGGATGGCCCTGACCTCGCCGATCTTGCCCTTCTTGACCAGATCGCGGGCCGCCAGCCATTGCGCGGCATGGCGCACCATGAAGGCCTCGGCGACAGCCACGTTCTTCACCTTCTTGAGCTGCATCGCCTCCTTCGCCGTGATGGCGATGGGCTTCTCGCACAGCACATGCTTGCCGGCCTTGGCCGCGGCAAGCGTCAGCGGCACATGCAGGTGATTGGGCAGCGGGTTGTAGACCGCCTCGATCTCAGGGTCGGCCAGCATCTCCTCATAGGAGCCATAGGCCTTAGAGATACCGAGCTTTGCCGCCCATTCTTTCGCAGTTTTAAGCTTGCGCGACGAGATCGCCACGATTTCCAGGTCCTTGCTCTTCAGCATGCCCGGCAGAACTTTCGCCACGCCGATATTGGCGGTGGAGATGATGCCCCATTTCACAGGTTTCATTGAATGCCTCCCAATTAGAGCCCGTGTCATAGACTGCTTCATGAATTGTTGAAAGTGCGCGGGCCGCATGGCCAGCCATGTCGCGTGGCGCGCGGTTTGCGCCATTCGGACATGGAATTGACCCGGCAAAACGGGCTATCTTGACGTCTTGATGGCGAAAAGCTCTAGTCGGGGCCATCGGCCGAATGGGGCGGAAACCGAGACGCCCTTCGGATCAACAACAGGGAGAGACCTCATGCCTTGGAACCACAAGACGTTTACATTCGCGGCACTGTTGAGCGCCGGCCTGACGGCCCCCGCTTTTGCCGCCGATGCCGAGAACTGCAAGGCGGTGCGTTTCGCCGATGTCGGCTGGACCGACATCCAGGTGATCACCGGCATCGCCTCGATCATGTTCGATGCGCTGGGCTATCAATCGGAAGTGAAGACGCTTTCGGTGCCGGTCACCTTTGCCTCGATGAAGAACAAGGACATCGATGCCTTCCTCGGCAACTGGATGCCCTCGATGACCGCCGACGTGAAGCCCTATATCGACGACAAGTCGGTCGAGCAGCTGGCGGTCAATCTCGAGGGCGCGGGTTACGGCGTCGTGGTGCCGCAATACGTGGCCGATGCGGGCGTCAAGAACATCAGCGACATGTTTGCTCACAAGGACAAGTTCAATTCCAAGTTCTACGGCATCGAGGCGGGCAACGACGGCAACCGCATCATCACCACGATGATCGCCGACCCCAAGAACAAGCTCGAGGGCTTCGAACTGGTCGAAAGTTCGGAAGCGGGCATGCTGACGGAAGCCGAGAAGGCGATGAAGAACAACGAGTGGATCGCTTTCCTCGGCTGGACGCCGCATCCGACCATGGGCGAGATGAAGATCCACTATCTGGGCGGCGTCGAGGAATATGGTTTTGGCGGCGCCACGGTCTATACCAACGTGCGGGCCGGCTATGCCGGCGAATGCCCCAACGCCGGAAAGCTCCTCGCCAACTACAAGTTCGACCTGAAAATGGAAGGCGACATGATGGCGCCGGTTCTGAAGGACGGTGCCGATCCCAAGGACACCGCCATGGCCTGGATGAAAGCCAACCCGGACACGGTGATGGGCTGGCTCGGCGGGGTCACCACCATCGATGGCGGTGACGCCGCCGCCGCGGTAAAGGCCGCGCTGGGGGGCTGATACCCCAATAATTGTCATCCCCTGGCTTGTCCAGGGGACCCATGGCTCAGCAAGCGTAGCGCCAGAGCTTGTTGGGCCATGGGTCGCCGGAATGAATCCGGCGATGACAAAAGATTGATGAAGGCGGCAATCCCTGGGGAGGGACAACATGGATCCGGTCACCGAATTCATCCGAGCGTGGAAGATTCCTGTCGGCAAGTGGGGCGAGGCGGTGATCGATTTCATCGTCGACTATTTCCAGTGGCTGTTCGATGCCATCAAGATATTGCTCAACTTCATCGTCGAAAACTCGACCGGCCTCCTGTTGATGCTGCCGCCCGTCATTCTGGCCATAGCCCTGGCGGGGCTTGCCTACTGGCTGCGGAAATCCTGGAAGCTGGCGCTGGCCGTGCTGTTGGGCCTGCTCTTCATCATCAATCAGGGCCTGTGGAAGGAGACGGTACAGACGCTGGTGCTGGTCGTCGGCTCAACCGCCCTCTCGATGGCCGGCGGCGTCCCGCTCGGCATCTGGGCGGCGCACAAACCCAAGGTCTGGCAGGTGTTGCAGCCGGTGCTCGACCTCATGCAGACCATGCCGACCTTCGTCTATCTGATCCCCATCCTG
>JANPCA010000188.1:0-5045 GCA_031430715.1 Hyphomicrobiales bacterium
TTCAGTGACGAGCAGCGCTTCTTCAGCTACCGCCGCATCACGCACCGGCGCGAGAAGGACTATGGAAGACTGATCTCGGCGATCGCGATTGCGGGGGATTGAAGGGATGGCGATGCGATTGTTGCAGTCAACGGTATTTCCCCTCTCCCACACGTTTGTGGGGGAGAGGGCAGGGTGAGGGGGTGCTTGAGGTGGTCTCGAAAGAAACCAAGGAAACACGGCAAAAGCGGCAACCATTGACCGGTCATGCCCGCCGCATGCGCCGTGAGCCCACGCCCGCGGAGTTGAAATTCTGGTATCAGGTGCGAGACCGCCGGCTTGAGGGGTGAAATTCAAGCGGCAGGTGCCGATCGGTCCTTACATCGCTGACTTTCTATGTACGGAATATAAACTGATTGTCGAAGTCGACGGCGGGCAACATGCGGAGTCGGTACGGGATTTGAAGCGCGATGCCTATCTGAAATCTGAGGGCTATCGTGTGCTGCGCTTCTGGAATGTGGACGTGCTGAGGAACATGGACGGCGTGATCGACATGGTGCTGAGTGCGATCGCAAGGCCCCCTCACCCTGCCCTCTCCCCCGACGGGGGAGAGGGGAAGTAAGAAAGAATATTAGTTAGGATTTACTTATGGCCCTGCATTTCGAACGCGCCGAATACCAGATCCGCATCGCTGCCGCCATTGCCGCGATGGAACGAGACGGCCTCGACGGACTGCTGATGTTTAAGCAGGAGAGCATGTATTATCTGACCGGCTATGACACGTTTGGTTTCTGCTTCTTCCAGTGCCTCTATCTGGGCGCTGACGGCAAGCTGGCGCTGCTGACGCGCTCGGCCGATCTGCGTCAGGCGCAGCACACCTCGATCATCGAAGATATCCGCATCTGGACCGATCAGGCGGGCGCGCGGCCCGCCGTGCACTTGAAGGATATGCTCGAAAGCCTCGGGTGCGGGGCCAAGAGGCTCGGCATCGAGAACCAGTCCTATGGGCTCACGCATTTCAACGGCAAGGCGGTGGATGCGGCGCTCGATGGCTTCTGCACGCTCAGCGACGCCAACGATCTGGTCAACACGATCCGTCTGGTGAAATCCAAGGCCGAACTCAAATATGTCCGCAAGGCTGGCGAGCTCGGCGACGCGGCGATGAAGGCGGCGATACGCCAGACCAAGGCTGGTGCTGACGAGGGTGATATCCTCGCCGCTCAACAAAGTGCGATTTTCAGCGGTGGCGGCGACTATCCAGCCAATGAATTCATCATCGGCTCGGGGCGGGATGCGTTGCTCGGCCGATACAAGTCAGGCCGCCGGAAACTCTCCAAGCGTGACCAGCTCACGCTTGAGTGGGCCGGGGTGCACCGCCATTATCACGCTGCCTATATGCGGACACTGATCATCGGCAAACCCAGCAAACATCATCTCGTCATGGAGGCGGCCTGCCAGGAGGCGTTGGCCGAGGTCGAATCAGTGCTGCGCCCCGGCAACACGGCGGGCGATGTCTTCGCGGCCCATGCCCGGGTTATGGACGCCCGTGGCATGACGGCCCACCGGCTCAATGCCTGCGGCTATTCGCTGGGTGCCAAGTTCACCCCATCCTGGATGGACAGCCCGATGTTCTACAAGGACAATCCGGCGGTCATCGGTTCCGGCATGGTATTCTTCGCCCATATGATCCTGATGAATTCCGAGGCAGGGGCCGCCTATTGCCTTGGCCGCACCTATATCATTGGGGATAAGAGGCCGGAGCCTGTATCGAGGGCGCCCTTGGAGATGATAGTTCGGTAAGAATGCGGCAGTGGCGATTCTCCCACGGACTGGAGGCCATCCAGCGGATGAGCGGGTTGGCGCTGGTCATGGCGTTGCTGGTGCTGCTTGCCTCGTGCACGGGCAGCGGCAATCCGGGTGATGGCGGGCCCCGGGGCAGGACCGTGCCGCCGGTCGCCTTCCAGCAGATCACCGGCCTGCCGCCTGAGAGGCTCAGCGAACTGAAGACCGCCATGGCGGTGGCGGGCGGCGAGCGCGACATCGGCTTCGTCGAGGGGCAGTTGCAGCAGGGCTCCTTCAGCCTCAGCGGCGATTTCCGGGCGCTGGCCGGGAGTTCCGGGGTACGCATCCTCTACCAATGGCAGTTGCGCGACGCGCAAGGGGTGGTGGTTCAGACCATCGCTGAGGAAGAGAGCGCGGGCCTGTTCGGCGGCGCCGACCCGTGGGGGGCGGTCACGGCCATGGTCCTCGACCGCATCGCCAGGCGCAGCACCGAGACGATAGCGCGCAAACTGTCGGACCTGGGCTATGCCGCTCGGGTTTCAGCCCTTTATGTGCCGCCTGCCGAATATTTCGCCATGGCCGGCCCCGGCGCCCAGCGCGAGGTCGATTTCGAGACGCTCAACGGTCCCGGCATGGCGGTGGCGGACATGGACTTGATCGCACCCGCCCCACCATCAAACCTGGCCGATGTCGAGGCCATCCCTGGGGAAGCCCAGGTGGCGGCGGCACCTCAAGCGGAAGACACGGTGCCCGAGGCGGAGCCTGATAGCCCGGCCACCAAGGCGGAGGCCAAGGTGCCGATCCGCGCCGTGGCCGTCATGCAAGTCAAGGGCTCGCCCGGTGGTGGGGATGCCGAATTGACGGCGGCCATGCGCCGGACGCTGGCCGATGCCGGCTGGCCGGTGGTGACCAGGCGCCAGCCAGATGCGCTGACCATCGTCGGGCGGGTGAAGGTCGCCGGACTTGGCGGTGCCCAGCAGTCGGTCTCGGTGCGCTGGGAGGTGCAATCTCCCGACGGCAAGACGCTGGGCGATGTGAAGCAGGCGAACCAGGTGCCGGCCGGTTCCCTCGACCGCGGCTGGGGCCAGGCCGCCTTCGCGGTGGCCGAGGCGGCGGCAACGGGCATTTTCGACATCGTCAACCGGTTCCAGTAAACTCGATCCCATCTTCCCTCCACAAATGAGAGAAGAAAATAAGGTATTGCGGCCAATCTGCACGGCCCGCGATTGTCCCTTTGCAACCCGTCACGCGGTTGTTATAGACCGCCCCAGTCCGGGCGTCTTGAAGGTGCAATCGATGATGAAGATCGTGGCGGGTAACAGCAACCGGCCGCTGGCGGGAGCCATTTGCTCCTATCTGAGCCTGCCGCTCACCAAGGCGGTCGTGAAGCGCTTCAACGACATGGAGATCTTTGTCGAGATCCAGGAAAATGTGCGCGGCCAGGATATGTTCGTGGTGCAGTCGACGAGCTTTCCGGCCAACGACCATTTGATGGAACTGCTGATTATCGTCGATGCCCTGAAACGGGCTTCCGCCAAGCGCATCACCGCCGTCATGCCTTATTTCGGTTATGCCCGCCAAGACCGCAAGTCGGGGTCGCGCACCCCCATCTCAGCCAAGCTGGTGGCCAATCTCATCACCAGGGCGGGGGCCGACCGGGTTTTGACCATGGATCTCCATGCCGACCAGATTCAGGGATTCTTCGATGTGCCGGTGGACAATCTCTTCGCGGGGCCCGTCATGGTGCGCGACATCAAGCAGCATATGGATATCGCCAACACCGTCGTGGTGTCGCCGGACGTGGGTGGCGTGGTGCGGGCCAGGGCACTCGCCAAGCGTCTCGCCACGCCGCTCGCTATCGTCGACAAGCGCCGCGAGCGGGCGGGCGAGTCGGAAGTCATGAACATCATCGGCGACGTGAAGGGCAAGTCCTGCATCCTGATCGACGACATCGTCGATTCGGGCGGCACGCTGGTGAATGCCGCCGAGGCGCTGCTGGTGACGGGTGCGAAGGATGTGACCGCCTATATCACCCACGGCGTGCTGTCGGGCGGGGCGGTGTCGCGCATCACCGCGTCAAAGCTCAAGGAACTGGTCATCACCGATTCGATCCAACCCACCGAAGCCGTCAAGATTGCCCGCAACATCCGCACCATGCCAATCGCCACCTTGCTCGGCGAGGCCATCGGGCGGACCAGCCGGGAGGAGAGCGTGTCGAGTTTGTTTGAGTGAATTGTCTTCCAATGCAACTGAGTGAAGAGCGTTTGATCATCGGCTACTAACTGGTTCTGCCAATACTGCATACCTGTCGAGGAATCTGACTCTTCCCTTCTCAGTCAATGCCCAAAATCTATCGATCTCAGTTCCAGACGCACCAAAGTTGCCGTGAGATTCTTGCTGGTAGGGAACCGGAAACGCTTCAATCAACCTTAAGGCTAAAAACTGATGGATAACAGCGCGCAAACACAAATAATCGACATGGATTTTCGATTGAACCTCATACGAATTCTTCAGCAATATGCTCTCTTCGTAGATGGTCGGATATTCATGCAATGACGCGTAGATCATCGTCACTAACATGTTTTTAATCTGTAGCTCCTTAGCCGGAACCAACATTGTTTCACCCAGCATGTAGAAAATATTATCCCAACTGAGTGTCTTTCGGTATGCTTTGGATTTTTTGTAGTCCTTCCAGCCAAAATATAGGTCAAATTGGTCCTGCCCGTCTGCATACTTTTTGTTCTCGCTGTTCAGGCAAGCGATCTTCTTTAGTTCTTCTGCTTCTGCCGAGAGTAAGTCAAACTTCGCCTGTAACTGTGCGAGCCGCGTCAACAGCTCCTGGTTATCTAAGCCTTGGTTTCTGACCCAGCCCTGCTGAGGATTGGTGCGAATGGTATAGACTAAGCTAGTAATCAGAGTTGATTTGAGCTGGTCTTTTGTAATCCAAGTTTTGAAATGCTTTTTGGCAATTTTATTTCGAAAGTCATCAAGACGTCTTCGAGCTTCCGGTTCCATCTCTGACTTTCCAGCTGGAATCAAGTCTGGCTCTCCGTGTACAAAACCAATGATGGGTTTTCCTAGCTCATGCGCAAAATCATACTCCATCTCGGTATAGCTAATGCCCTCTGGACCCGTCGAACCATAGCGTCCGCCGACGATCAATACGTAGTAGTCGGAGTCCGCAATTACTGTCTTAATTAGGTCCCATGGTGTTGCATCTGCTGCAGGGAAGATTTCCATTCCTCTAACAGGCTGCTGAAAAACCCTTCGATTTTGCTGTTGTG